>JASFUR010000421.1:0-3426 GCA_050050215.1 Gemmatimonadota bacterium | reverse complement strand
CACGGAGAACAGGTCGGTCAGACCGGCAAGACGGTCGCGCCGACGCTCTACATCGCGGTGGGGATCTCCGGGGCCATCCAGCACCTGGCGGGCATGCGCACCTCCAAGACCATCGTGGCGATCAACCGGGACGCCGACGCCCCGATCTTCGGGGTCGCGGACTACGGGATCGTGGGAGACCTGTTCGAGGTCGTACCGAAGCTCACCGAAGAGATCTCTGCGCTGAAGGCGGGTGACTGAGCTCCGGGCGCCCTAGCCCCGAGGCCTCCCCCCGAAGAGCGGCACCGGATCGACCTCGATACCGCCGCGCCACACCTCGAAGTGCAGGTGGGGTGCCGTCGCGTCGCCGGACTGCCCGCTCAGACCGACCAACTCCCCCCGCCGGACGCGCTCTCCTTGGCGCACCCTCACCGTCGAGAGATGCGCGTAGACGGACAGGATCGATCCTCCGTGGTCCACCCAGACCACGTTGCCGAAGCCGCGCATGGTGCCGGCGAACCGGACGGTGCCCCGGGCCATGGCGTGCACTTCGGTGCCCATCGGAGCCCGTAGATCAACGCCGCGGTGGATGTCGGGGCTGAGTCCGCGCATGCGCAGCCCGAAATCGGAGGTCAGCGGCGCGTCGACGGGCCAGCGGGGGACGCCGCACCCGGCCGTCGCCAGGACGACCGCCACGAGGAGCGTCCGCGTGCCCTTCACGGCTCCCGGATGAGCATGACGGTCACTTCATCGCCCTCTTCGAGCTCCGACACGTCCTCGGGAATGACGGTGAGCGCTTCGGTCTTCGCCAAACCGCTCACGAGGCCCGATCCCTGGGCGCCCGTGGGCGTCACCGTCGCATCTGCTCCCGAGCCCCGGACGCCGACTCTCAGGAAGTAGGTGAGCTCGGCCGGAGTCCTCAATGCGGCCGTGGTGCGGCAGACAATCCTCCTTCGGTCCGTACGAGCATGGCCACCCAGCCGACGGATGAACGGTCGGACGAACACTTCGAACGTCACGAACGCCGACGCCGGGTTCCCGGGCAGGCTGAAGACCGGCTGGCGGCGGCTACCCCGCGGGAGCCATCCGAAGCCGATCGGGCTACCCGGCCGCATGCGCACGCGCCAGAAATCGTGCTCGTAGCCCATGCGCTCGAGTACCCGCTTGACCAGGTCCGCTTCGCCCATCGAAGCTCCTCCGATCGTGACCAGGACGTCCGCGTCGGAGGCTTGCTGGATCCGGTCGGCGAGCGCGTCGGGGTCGTCGGGAGCGATCCCCAACGGGCGCGCATCCGCGCCGGCGGCGCCGACCATGGCGGCCAACATGGGGCCGTTCGAATCAGGGATCCCCAGCCCGGCACGCACGTCGTCGAAGCGGTCGGGGCTCCTGAGCTCGTCTCCGGTGGTCAGGATGGCGACCGTGGCCGCCCGTCGGACCGGCACCCGGTCGAGCCCCGCGGCGACGAGCACACCGATCGAGCCGGGCGACACGGTATGTCCGCGGTGGAGGAGCAACTCACCCGGGCGCATATCCTGGCCGGCCGGGCGCACGTTCTTCCCCGCGTCGCGGTCGTCGCGGATCAGCACCGTCCCGGCTTCGGCTTCCGCGTCGGTGTCCTCGACGCGGACCACGGAGTCGGCCCCCGGGGGGACCGGCGCACCGGTCATGATCCGGACCGCTTCTCCGTGTCCCACCGTGTCTCCAGGAACGTCCCCGGCATGGATCTGCCGCGTCACGGTCAGGCTCACCGGCCCGCCGGCTGCGGCGCCGCGCACGTCTGCGGACTTCACCGCGTAGCCGTCCATGGCGCTGTTGTTCCAGGGAGGTAGCGTCACCTCGGAGACGACATCCTCCGCGAGCGCGAACCCGAGGCTGCCCAGCACAGGGAGCTCCGTGGCCTCGAGCGGCTCGGCTCCGTCTACGATCCTGGCGAGCGCTTCCTCGACTCCGAGCCAGTCGGCCGTACGCGACTCGAAGTCGCGTGTCACCAGCGGTACATGAGCGTGATCGTGCCGGAGAGGCCGCGGACCCACTCGCGGTCGTCCACCGCTTCGAACGGTCGATCCGAGTCGCTGAAGCCGGGAGGCGTGCCGACCCTCCACAGTGAGAACGTGCCGTCCCCCCTCAGCGCCAGCTGCTCCGTCAGGAAGAGACGGGAGCCTAGACCGAGCGTCCCGAAGAAGCTCGTGCCGAAGTCGTAGATGTCGCGCTCCTCGAGGAGCTCGTTCGCCTGCGGGGTATCGGCGAGATCGAATGCTACGCCCGCGCCGATCGATAGAAAGGGGCTCAGCGCATGCCATGACCGGTTGCCGGTCGCGCTGAAGCGGAGGCCGGCCTGGACGGTGGCGATCTGGACGTCACCCTCGCCGACGGCGCGCGACCCCTCCGGTTGATTCGGATCGATGATGTCGCGGGTACCGTCGACGAGCCCCGCGACCCCTTCGAGGGACATCGGTCCGGTGCCGAGCTGGAGCGCATACCGGCCACCGTACCACAGCCCTCCGGACGGTGCGTACCCGAAGCGTCCCGTCGAAGCGTTCATGTAGCCGAAGAAGGGGCCGACCTCCTGCTTTCTCTCAACGAAAGAGAACGGAGACGGCACGGTCTGCCCGGCGGCTCCCGGGGGGACCGCCAGCATCACTCCCACGGCAAGGGCCGAGAGCATCTGAAAGGCAGGACGCATCGGGGAATCGCGCTCCTCTCCCACAACGAAAAAGGTTTGACGCCCCATGGCGCCCCGGGCACATTTGAGCGTGCCGAAGGCACCACCCAGTGCGAGAACGCACCTTCTAACACCGTCCGTCCGCGATCGTTTCAGGCCTCATGCCACGCAGTACCCGGACTCCTGCACGGACTTCCGTGCTCTTCGCGGCACTCTTCGTGGTGGCGCCCGTGCCCGCGTTCGCGCAGTCGACGGTGACCGTGCGGGTGGAGGAGAACTTCCGCCGCGCGCCGAACGACGTGGTCGTCGCCCGCCTGAACCCGGGCACGCCGCTGTCCGTGGTGAGCACGGACGGGGACTGGCTCGAGGTAGATGTCGAGGGGTGGGTCTGGCTGAGCTCGCTGCAGGTGAGCGAGAGTGAGCTCGATCTGGTGGTGTCGGTCGCCGAGGGGGAGAACCTCAGATCCGAGCCTCAGGGCACCGTCATCGGCAGGCTCGAAGAGGGAGCGCTGCTCGACGAGCTCGGACGTGAGCCCGGGTGGGCCCACGTCAGGCGCAGGGGCTGGATCTGGTCGGCCTCGGTCTCTTCACCGTCCACGACCGCGGCGGCGGCACCGACGTCGAACGCAGTCGAACCCGCGAGCCCGGCTCCCGCGCCCGCGGCTCCACCCGGCCCCGCGGCGCGCCGGCCGGAGGGCTTCGCGAGCGCCGCGGGTGCTCCGATCCTGACCGCTCCGGACGGAGACACCCTCGCGGTCACCTCCGGTCGGGGCGACCTGCAGGTA
>JASFUR010000420.1:0-3428 GCA_050050215.1 Gemmatimonadota bacterium | reverse complement strand
CTCGAGCGGATCCTGCCGGCGTACATCCGTAACGCGGTCTACACCGCGCTGGTGGAGAACGCCGCGGGCGAGCAGGGCGCGAGGCGCACCGCGATGAAGAGCGCCACCGACAACGCGGGCGATGTGCTCGAGCACCTGACCCGCTCGTACAACAGGGCCCGTCAGGCCCAGATCACGCAGGAGATCGCCGAGATCGTCGGCGGCTCCGCTGCCCTAGAGTAAACGACTCATGGCTGAACAGAACGGAACCGGAACGGTCGTCCAGGTCATCGGACCCGTCCTCGACGTGGAGTTCCCGCCCGAGGCGCTGCCGGACATCTACAACGCGCTCAGGCTCGATACGACGAACGAGGCGGGCCAGCAGATCACCCTGGTCGCCGAGGTGCAGCAGCACATCGGTCGCGGCCAGGTGCGCGCCGTGTCGATGTCGTCCACGGACGGCGTGACGCGCGGCATGGCGGTCCACGATACGGGCTCCTCCATCACGGTGCCGGTTGGCGACCCCGCGCTCGGACGGATCCTCAACGTTCTCGGCGAGCCCGTGGACGAGATGGGGCCCGTCGGCGGTGAGGGCGCCGAGCTCGAGCGTTGGCCGATCCATCGGCTCGCGCCGCGCTTCGACGAGCTCGAGCCGAAGACCGAGATCTTCGAGACCGGCATCAAGGTGGTCGACCTGCTCGCGCCCTACGTGAAGGGCGGCAAGACGGGCTTGTTCGGAGGCGCCGGCGTGGGCAAGACGGTCATCATCATGGAGCTCATCAACAACATCGCGCAGGAGCACGGCGGCAAGTCGGTGTTCTGCGGCGTGGGTGAGCGGACCCGTGAGGGGAACGACCTCTGGCTCGAGATGAAGGAGTCGGGCGTTCTGGACTCCACCTCCCTCGTGTACGGCCAGATGAACGAGCCGCCCGGAGCCCGTCTCCGCGTCGGACTGTCGGGCCTGACCATGGCCGAGTACTTCCGGGACGTAGAGGGCCAGGACGTGCTCCTCTTCATCGACAACATCTTCCGCTTCACGCAGGCGGGCTCCGAGGTCTCGGCGCTGCTCGGGCGCATGCCTTCCGCGGTGGGATACCAGCCGACGCTGGGTACCGAGATGGGTGAGCTCCAGGAGCGCATCACCTCCACAGCGAAGGGCTCCATCACCTCGGTGCAGGCGATCTACGTACCGGCCGACGACCTGACGGACCCGGCGCCCGCGACGGCCTTCACCCACCTCGACGCGCAGACGGTGCTCTCCCGCTCGATCGCGGAGCAGGGCATCTACCCCGCCGTGGATCCGCTCGACTCCTCGTCGCGGATCATGGATCCCCAGTTCGTCGGGGAGCGTCACTACAAGGTGGCGACCGACGTCCAGGCGATCCTGCAGCGTTACAAGGATCTGCAGGACATCATCGCCATTCTCGGTATGGACGAGCTCACCGAAGAAGACAAGATCATCGTCGGCCGTGCCCGACGGCTCGCTCGCTACCTGTCGCAGCCATTCTTCGTCGCCGAGACCTTCACCGGCATCAAGGGCCAGTACGTGAAGCTCGAAGACACGATCGAATCGTTCGAGCGGGTCGCCGCCGGGGAGTTCGACCACCTGCCCGAGCAGGCTTTCTACATGCAGGGTAGCATCGAGGGTGTCATCGCCGAGGGCGAGCGCCTGGCGGCCGAGGGATAACGAGCCATGGCCGGTCCGCTGAGAGTCACGGTCGTGTCTCCCGAGAAGACGGTTTTCGAGGGGGACGCGTCCGCGGTGGTCGCACCCGCCTGGGATGGCCTGGTGGGCATCCTGCCGCGCCATGCGCCGATGCTGGCGCTCGTGGGGTCCGGTGTGCTCAACATCGAGCGACCGGGAGGCGGCAGCGACGCGTTCCACGTCGCCGGGGGTGTGCTGAAGGTCGAGAACGACCAGGTCACGGTGCTGACCGAGTACGCGGGCGACTCGCCCCCGCCGGAGCCGATCCCGGAGGCCGTCGTCTATCCGGAGGACGCCGCCGCGGCGCCCTAGCCGGCGAGGGACAACAGTCGTGCGCCTGGATCTGCACATTCACAGCACGGCCTCGGACGGCTCCTGGTCGCCCGAGGCCGTTGTGCGTGGTGCGGCCAAGGGCGGGCTGGACGTCATCGCGCTCACGGACCACGACACCATCGCGGGCTACGCGGCGGCGTCCGCGACGGGCAGGGAAATCGACGTCCAGGTGATTCCGGGCGTGGAGGTCAGCTCTACCCACGACGGGCGCGACGTGCACATCCTCGGCTACTTCGTGAATCCCGAGTCGCCCAGGCTGCTCGAGTACACCGGCCGGGCCTCGCGGCGGCGCGTGGAGCGCATGCGGGAGATGCTCGCCCGGCTCGCGGAGCAGGGCATCGAGATCGCCTTCGACGCTGTCGAAGAGGCAGCCGGTCCCGACCGCGTCGTCATCGGCCGGCCACACCTGGCGAAAGCACTCATCGCGGCCGGACACGCGTCCTCGATCCCGGACGCGTTCAATCGCCTCATCGGGGACGACTGCGCGGCGTTCGTGCCCACCCATCTCCTCACGCCGTCCGACGCCGTGGAGCTCATCGCGGGCTCCGGCGGCGTGTCGGTCTGGGCACACCCGCCAGGCGATCTGGTCGACGAGCTGCTGCCGGGGCTGCTGAAGGCGGGCCTGCGTGGACTGGAGGTGTACCGGCCGCGCCACGGCCGCGCCACGGTCCTGCGCTACGAGGGGATCTGTCGGACGTCCGGGCTTCTGATGAGCGGCGGATCGGACTGGCACACCCCGGAGGCCGGCAAGTCGCTCGGCGACTTCTTCGTCACGGGCGAGGAGGTCGGGAAGCTGCTCACCGTCGGAGGCATGTAGGGGCTCGACCCGGCAGGCTCGGGGTCAGCGGTCGGCCCACGGTCGCAGGAGGGAAATCACGGCCGCTCCGGGGTCCGGTGCGGCCATCACGGCCGAGATCACCGCGATGCCGGCCGCGGCCGTGCCAGCCACTTCTGCGGAGCGCCCCGCGTCGATTCCGCCGATGCCCACGACGGGCACGTCCACCGAGCGGGCCACCCGGTCCAGACCCTCCAGACCGATGACGGAGCCGGCGTCGGCCTTGGATGCGGTCGGATAGACCGTGCCGCACCCGATGTAGGTCGCCCCGTCGGAGACGAGCCGTGCGGCTTGCTCCGGATCGTCCGTCGAGGCGCCGATGAGGAAGCCGCGCGGCACGGCCGCGCGCAGCCGGGCGACCGGAAGGTCGTCGGGCCCCACGTGGACTCCGTCCGCTCCGAGCGCGAGGGCCACGTCGGTCCGGTCGTTTACGAAGAAGAGAGCTCCCGACGCTCTCACACTCGGCAAGAGCTGCTGCCCGACCTCGTAGAGCTCCCGAGCCGAGGCGCCCTTGGCGCGGAGCTGGATCGCGGGAGCGCCGGCGGAGAGCGCCGCGTCCACCACGTCCGAGAGATC
>JASFUR010000419.1:0-3435 GCA_050050215.1 Gemmatimonadota bacterium | reverse complement strand
GCCGCCTCCCGCTCGCTAAAGTACACTGTACAGTGTAGTGTACATTCCGAGGGAGTCAAGGCTATCTTGCACTGACCAGTGCAGTGAAACGCCGAAGGGACCGATGGTGGCGAGAAGGAAACGAGACACCAGCGAGAAGCGGGAATCGATCGTGCGCGCCGCGATCGAAGCGTTCCAGGCCGAGGGCTACGACAACACGAGCATGGATCGCATCGCCGAGGTGGCGGGCGCATCCAAGCGCACGCTCTACAACCACTTCCCGAGCAAGGAAGCGTTGTTCGAGGAAGTCGTCGAGCGGTTCCTCGGCGAGGTCTCGGCCCTGAAGCGCATCCCCTACGATCCCGATCGCCCGTTGGAGGATCAACTCGCCGACTTCGCCGCGGCCAAGCTTCGCGTGCTGGATGATCCGGTCTGGCTCGGACTCATGCGGATGGGTCTGGGTGTCTTCATCCGAGATCCGGACGTGGCGCGTGAGACCCTTGCCCGGGCCGAGGCCGGCGAGAATCACCTGGCCGCCTGGCTCGACGCCGCCACCGCGGACGGCCGCCTCCGAGTCGAGGACGCCAGGGTGTCCGCCGAGGTGTTCTGGGCCATGGTGTCTGGAGGACTATTCTGGCCCCACGTGGTACAGGGCCCGATGCCCACCGAGGAGGCGAAGGCCCTGGAAGCGGAGCTGATCCGCACGTTTCTCGCGGGGCTGGAGGTGACGGGCGGGGGCGGTTGACGCCTCGCCGGACCCGGCCGACCCGAGTTCTGTCGGGTCCTCCCCCATTGTACACCCGGAGGGACGCACCGTACCCCCTCCTGGACGCTCGTGTCGCACGGATCGCGCATGGCTGTGCCGTTCTTCTGCGGGTATGCCTCTTGCTCCCAGGACCGTCGATGCCAAACGTCCCCGGTTCAACGGAGGAGAGGATGCACGTGACACCGGCGAGCGTTCGTCGCACCGGATGGCTGTGGGCCCCGCTGTCGGCCCTCCTCGTCGCCACGGGCTGCCATTCCGGGCAGACGACCCCGGGTACGGTGGAGTTGCCGGAGGCCGAGCCCGTCCTGCTCGACTGCCCGGGATACACTTCGCCACGGCTCGGCGAACGTGGTCTGGTCGGGACCCGGCTGCGAGTCCAGGTAGGCGAGAACGGTCGACCCATGGCCGTCACGCCCATCCAGGGCCCGAGTCCCGTCGCGCTCGAGGAAGCCGTCCAGCTGGCACGTGGCTGCATCTTCGAGCCCGCGAAGCAGGGCGGCGAGCCGGTCACGGCATGGATACGCCTCCTGTTCCGGTTCAACGAGATCGTGGTGGGGTAGGCGTAGCGCGGTTGCCGAGCCCGACGAGGGCTGCTTTACTCTGGTGACATGACCACGAGAAGAGTCTGGATGCTCACGGGCGCGATGGCGCTCCTCACGGCCTGCGGCGCGCCGTCCGATACGGAGACCGGGACCCAACCCCAGTCGGACAGTCGAGGCGAGCCCAGCGTCTCGGTCGCGGGCGACACCACGTTCCTCGAGCTGCCGATCGGCACGTCGGCCAGCAACGCCGACCTTTCCGTGCGTTTCGACGCGGTGACCTCGGACTCGCGCTGCCCGACCGGAGTCCAGTGCGTGTGGGAGGGCAACGCCGGGATCCGCATCACGGTCACCAATCGGGACGAGACCCAGGTCTACGTGCTGAACTCCGCAACGGAGCCGCAGTGGGTGGCCTTCCTGCAGTATGCGATCGGCTTCCGGGACCTCTCTCCGCACCCGACGTCCGTCGAGGCTCCGAACCCCTCCGAGTACGTGGCCACGGTGGCCATCATGGAACGGAGCGCCTACACGCCGGCTCCGAGCGAAAGCCCCCCGCCGGGCGCCGAGGCGACTCCGGGCGACCGACCGGGGCGCTTCGTCGACTAGGTTCCGCGGGCCAGTCCAGCGGGGAGCCCATGGCCATGCCGAGTCCGACTTCGGCTTTCCGGATCGAGAGCCACTCGCTAGCCTCTGCCCGTCACCCTCCCTCCTTCGGAGACACGCATGCGATCGGTACCGGTCCTGGCCCTCGTCGCCGCGATGGTGTTCGCCGCCACGGCAGCCGAAGCCCAGCAGTCCCCCAGCATCCTCTTCATCGGCAACAGCTTCACCTACGGATACGGCTCCGCCGCGCGCTTCTACCGGCCCGAGACCGTGACCGACCTCAACGACGAGGGCATCGGCGGAGTGCCGGCCCTGTTCAAGTCGTTCGCCGATCAGACCGGGCTCGACTACGACGTCTATCTCGAGACCCGGGGAGGGAGCGGCTTCGAGTTCCATCTCGACAACAAAATGGCCGAGCTCACGAGCCACCCGTGGGACATTGTGGTCTTCCACGGGCAGAGCACGCTCGATCTCGACAACCCGGGTGACCCGACGAAGTTCATGACCACCGGCGAGCAGCTCGTGCGCCTGCTGCACTCCAACAACCCGAACGTCGAGATCTACCCGACGGCCACGTGGTCCAGAGCCGACGAGACCTACCCCGAGGACGGCGCCTGGCACGGCGAGCCGATCGGGGCGATGGCCGAGGACGTGCGTGCCGCCTACGACATGCTGGCCACCACCACGCAGGGCATCACCAGGATCAACCCGGTGGGAGAGGCGTTCACGCAGGCGTGGGACGATGGCGTCGCCGACCCGAACCCCTACGACGGGGTCGACGGCGACAAGCTCGACCTGTGGACCTACGACCACTACCACGCGAGCGCCGCGGGCTACTACCTCGAGGCACTCGTGGTCTTCGGCAACGTGACCGGCACGGACCCGCGGTCTCTCGGGCGGGGCGAGTGCTCGGGCTTCGAGCTGGGCTTCTCCGCCGATCAGGTTGAGGCGCTGCAGAGCGTCGCGTACGAGGCGCTGACGGCAGAGGGTGTCGCGATGACGTCGCCTCCGGGCCACGAGGCGCCGAGACGACCGGAGCGCTGCGCCGCGCCCTGACGACCGACTCCGGGGCGCGGTTGCCAACGCGCCGTGGGCCTGTTTACGTCCCCTCGCCGCTGTGACTGACGCGACGAGGTGGAGCACCACCGGGGAGCAGCGGGCCGACCGAGCCGCGCGTCTGGGCATGCCATGAGGGAGATGCCCATGACTGCGAAGTTGCTCGAAGGAGGGCCGGTCGCCGAGGCCGTACTGGAGGACGTCGCGTCCCGGACCGCCGACCTCGTCTCGACCGGGACGACGCCAGGGCTCGCCACCGTCCTCGTCGGCGACGACCCGGCCAGCGCCGGCTACGTCAGGAAGAAGCACGAGGCGTGTGCGGACGTCGGCATGTACTCGCGCAACGTCGAGCTCGACGCCGACGCCTCGCAGGACGAGCTGCACGCGGCGATCCGGGAGCTGAACGAGGACTCGAGCATTCACGGGTTCCTCATCCAGCATCCGCTGCCGGATGGCCTCGACTTCGGCCGAGCGCTACTGGAGATGGATCCA
>JASFUR010000418.1:0-3440 GCA_050050215.1 Gemmatimonadota bacterium | reverse complement strand
GCCAGGTCCACGCGCTCCACGTCCCGGAGGAACGCGAACACGTGCGCGAGCGCCCAGTGGGCGGCCCGGATCGGCTGCGCCTGCTGTAGGTGCGTGTAGCCTGGCATGATGTCGTCGACGCCCCGAGCTGCGAGCCCGTGGAGCGCACGCACCAGGGACACCAGCCGACCCCGCACCGCACGGGCCGAGGCCATGCCGTACAGGCGGACGCCCGTGGCGGACTGGTCGTTGCGTGAGCGGCCCGTGTGAAGCTTCCCGGCCACGGGGCCCGCCTCCTCGCCCAGCATTCGCTCGACGACCGAATGGATATCCTCCTCCGGCGCATCGGCGAGCCCTTCCGCCTCGATCCGCTCGGCCACCTTGGCCAGACCGCCGAGGATCGAGTCGCGCTCCTGTTCGGTGAGCACCTCGGCGGCGGCCAGCGCTCGTGCCCAGGCCGAGCTTCCACGGATGTCCTCACGCCACAGGCGGCCGTCGATCTGCAGGCTGAGGTTGAGCGGCACCATCTCGGGTGCCATGCCTCCCTCGAAGCGGCCGCCCCAGAGGGCCTTGGCGGCGCCCTGGTCGTTGCCGTCCGAAGGGTCGTTGGGTGTGCCGTCGCTGCTCATGGCATCAACAGTACCGCGGTGGCGCGCACGAGCGAAGCGCGTCCACCACTTCGGGCGGACGCGGTCAGGCCGCGCCGGCTTCGACGACCTCTTGGATCAGCTTCGCGACCGTAGAGTCGTTCTCGGCCTGGGTCACGGCGGCCCGGATCGGGAGCCCGAAGAGCTTGATGAAGCCGGCCGCGTCGGCCTGGTCGTACGACGCCGCGGCACCGAAGCTCGCCAGGTCCTCGCGGTAGAGCGACACCGGGCTCTTCCTGGAGACGACGTGCGCCCCCCCTTTGTACAGCTTCAGGCGCACCGAGCCGGTGACGTTCTTCGACAGGACGTCGGACATGGCCTGGATCGCTTCACGCTCGGGCGACCACCACCGGCCCTCGTAGAGCATGTCGGCCCAACGCGCGGCCATCTGATCCTTGAGGCCTTCGATGCGCCGATCGATCGTGATCGACTCGAGGTCCTTGATGGCCGCATGCAGGATCGTACCGCCCGGCGTCTCGTAGACTCCGCGCGACTTCATGCCGACGAGCCGGTTCTCCACGATGTCGGCCCGGCCGACTCCGTGCTTGGAGCCGAGCGCGTTCAGCGTCTCGAGCAGCGCGACGGCGTCGAGGCCCTCACCATTCACGCTGACCGGGATCCCCGCCTCGAAGCCGAGCTCGACGTACTCGGGCTCGTCGGGCGCGTTCTCGGGCGCCACGGTCCACTTGTACGTCGACTCCTCCGGCTCGAAGGCGGGATCCTCGAGCGGACCTCCTTCGTGCGAGATGTGCCAGAGGTTCTCGTCGCGTGAGAAGAGCTTCGTCTGGTCGACTCCCTCGAGCGGGATGTTGCGCTCGCGCGCGTAGGCCAGCGCGTCCTCGCGCGATTGGATGTCCCACTCCCTCCACGGCACGATCACCTCGAGATCCGGGCCGAGAGCCGCGTAGGCGAGCTCGAAGCGAACCTGATCGTTTCCCTTTCCGGTGCAGCCGTGGGCGACTGCGTCCGCCCCCACCTTCCTGGCGATCTCGACCTGACGTCGCGCGAGAAGTGGACGTGCTATCGCTGTGCCCAGCAGGTATTTGCGGCCGTAGACGGCGCCGATCTTGAGCGTCGGCCAGGCGAAGTCCTCGACGAACTCCTTCTTGAGGTCTTCGCCGAAGAACGCGCTGGCTCCAGTGGCGAGCGCCTTCTCCTCGAGGCCCTCGAGCCCGCCCTGCTGGCCGACGTCGCCCGCCATGCAGACGACCTCGGCGTCGTAGTTCTCCTTGAGCCAGGGCACGATGACGGAGGTGTCGAGTCCGCCCGAGTACCCGAGAACGACCTTCATGCTCTCAAATCCGTTCGAGGGGAGTCCATCTTGCGTGAAAAAGGGCCCGGGGGACAGAGGTCCGACTGCTTCCCGCCAAAGCGGCCGGGGGGCCCGTGCCCCAAACCTCCGCCCCCGGTCCCCGATTCGGCACCGTGGTGCTTGTCTTGCCGACCTTGAAGTCGGTGAAGCATAAATATGCAGTTCGGATGCATTACGTCAACCCCGGATGAGGACGGGCTTGTTTGCGAAGACATATATATGCAGTCCGTGTCCCCGACTGCGGCCGGTCCTGCATCGTTCTGCCTGTCCGGACCGGGCTACTCGGGCGCGAGCCCGGCCATCTCCTCGACTCGGGCGCGGAGCCTGGGCAGCGACTCCGAGTCGCGCAGGACGATCAGGATCGTGTCGTCACCCGCGAGCGTGCCGAGCACCTCTGGCCACTCCTCCCAGTCGATGGCGGCCGCCACGGTCTGGGCGCCACCCTTCATGGTCCGGATGACGAGCAGATGGTCGACACCATCCGCGCTGAGGAACAGCGTCGGCAGGAGCGACTCGAGCGGAGGCGTGCTCTCCCATTCCTCGGGGAGCGAGTAGTGACCCGTTCCATCGGCTCCGGGCACTTTGACCAGGCGCAACTCACGGATGTCGCGGGAGAGGGTCGCCTGCGTGACCTCCGTTCCCCTGGCGTGGAGCAGCTCGCGCAGGGCTTCCTGGCTGGCGACCCGGTTCTTCCGGAGGATGTCCAGGATTTGCGCGTGCCGGTCCCGTTTGGTCACACGACGACCCGGTCGACAAGGCCGCGGACGCGATCCGGCTCGAATCCGACGCTGCGCTCGACCTCCTCCCCGTCACGGAAGACGATGAGCGTCGGGATGCTGCGGATGCCGTACTTCGTGGCCACCTCGGGTGCCTGGTCCGTGTCGACCTTCGCGACGAGCAGCTTGCCGACGTGGGCCCGTGCGATCTCGTCGACGAACGGTGCCACCATGCGGCAGGGGCCGCACCAGTCCGCGTAGAAGTCGACCAGAACCGGCGCGCTGGACTTCAGCACCGTGGAGTCGAAGTCCTCCTGCGAGACCTTGAGCGGGCGGTCGAGGAGCATCGGCTTGCCGCACTCGCCGCAGGTCGGGCGATCCGCCGCGCGCGCCAGATCGACGCGGTTGAGCTTGGAGCAGAACTGGCACCTGACGGTCAGCGGGCTCTTGGACTGGGTCGTTGTCACCGGATTCCTCTCTGTGGGAGCGTGCGCTTCCGCACTTTCGATACCCGAAACGCCTTCGGGGTTCCCGCCAACACTACGGGTCCGGCCGCCCCTCGACAGGCGGACCGCCGACCGGTTGCCACGGCGTAGCCCATCAGTTGGCGCCCAGCTCGTATGTGAGCTGGAGCATGACGATCGGACCGATTGCCGGAGCTCCGATGAACTCCTGGTGCTTCGCCTCGAAGATCCCCTGCCCGTTCAATGGGTTCAGCGTGATGTTGTTGACCGAGAGGGAGGCCAGGAAGCCCTCCCACGACGGTACCTCGTAGGCGACGTTGGC
>JASFUR010000417.1:0-3448 GCA_050050215.1 Gemmatimonadota bacterium | reverse complement strand
CTTTCGCGGACGGGCCGTCATCCTGGCGGTCGTCCTGGCGCTCCTGGTGGTGCCGCTCGAGGCGATCGCCGTCCCGCTCTTCTACCAGATGACCGTGCTCGGCGGCCGCGATACCTACTGGGCCCAGGTCCTCCCCTTCGTAGCCAACGCGTTCTCGGTCTACCTCTTCTACACGTTCTTCCTGGACTTTCCGCGGGAGCTCGAGGAGGCGGCCCGGGTCGACGGAGCCGGCACCCTCCGAACGTTCGTCGAGATCGTCGTGCCCAACTCGGCGCCGGCGTTCGCGTCGGTCACCATCGTCACGCTGCTGCTCTACTGGGGGCTCTACCTGTGGCCCCTGATGATCACCAGCTCCGTGGACGTGCGCCCCCTGCCACTCGGCATGGCGAGCTTCCGCACCCTCCCGCCCCTGCAGTGGGGCGACATCATGGCCTTCGCGGTCATGATGGTCGCACCGGCCGTGCTGCTCTTCCTGGTGCTCCAGCGCTGGTTCGTGGCGGGCATCGCCACCGTCGGCGTGAAGAGGTAGAGCCGTGGCCACGATCTCGTTCAGGGCGGTAGACAAGGTCTACCCGGGCGGCGCGCACGCCGTGGACGGTCTCGACCTCGACGTCGACGAAGGCGAGCTGCTCGTCCTCCTGGGCCCCTCGGGCTGCGGGAAGACGACGGTTCTGCGGCTGCTGGCGGGACTCGAATCGCCCACGAGTGGAGAGATCTTCGTCGGCGACCGTCGCGTCGACGAGCTCCCGGCGGCCGAGCGTGACGTCGCCATGATCTTCCAGAGCTACGCGCTCTACCCGCACAAGACGGTGCGCAAGAACCTCGAGTTTCCCCTGCGCATGCGCCGGACGCCCAAGTCCGAGTGGGACAGGCGCGTGAGGGAGGTCGCCGAGCTGCTCGACCTCGGTCCCCTGCTCGACCAGCGGCCGGGCCGTCTCTCCGGCGGCCAGCAGCAGCGCGTCGCCATCGGTCGCGCCCTCGTTCGGGAGCCCGCCGCGTTCCTCATGGACGAGCCGCTCTCCAACCTCGATGCGCAGCTCCGCACCCGTATCCGCTCGGAGCTGGCGGCGCTCCAGCGCGAGCTCGGTATCACGACGCTGTTCGTTACGCACGATCAGGTCGAGGCGATGACGCTCGGCCACAGGGTCGCGGTCCTCCGTGCGGGTCGGCTCCAGCAGATCGGAACGCCGGATGAGCTCTACAGACGCCCGGACAACGTGTTCGTGGCGAGCTTCGTGGGTCAGCCGTCCATGAACCTGGTCGAGGCCTCTCTCGAGCACACTGCGGGGGTCGATGCTCGAGTCCGACTCGAGGGCTCGGACTCTACGTTGACGGTCTCGATGTCGGCGGCGAGGGCGGGCGGGACTCCGGACCGATCCGTCTGGATCGGGTGGAGGCCGGAGGCGCTGCGGCTGGGCGATCCGGACGACGCCTCGGCGATCTGTTCGGGTACTGTGCGCCTCGTCGAATCGTTGGGCCCCGAGCGGCTCATTCACGTGGAGACTGCGCTTACGTCCTGGATCCCGGACGGCGAGCCTTCCAGTGGGGCGACGCTGACCGTACGCACTCCGGCCGATAGCCGTCCGGTGGCCCGAAGCGACCAGCGCGTCGGGCTTCTGGCGCGGGCGGAGGATGCCCACGTATTCGCGAGCGACGGTCGCTCGTTGACGTCGTGACAAGGGACGGACCCTGACTCAGTCACCGTCGGGGGCCGCCATCTTCCTCGCCAGCCGTCGGTACATCAACCCGTAGAACATCTCCAGATATCGCTTCGTCTCTTCCCTTTCGATGTTCGAGATGTACCTCCAGAAGCCGTAGATGCGGGACAGCTTGAGAAGCTTCGAGGCGTAGAGCGGCCAATTGTACCGCTCCTCGACCCGCTTCACGGCCGCTTCCGACATCTTCGTCCACGTGTCTGGCTCCCGACGCACCGAACGGAAGAACTCCACCATGGTGTGGGTCGCCTCGTCGCCCCGCGCCGGATCGATGTGGAAGCCGGACACACCGTCGGCGACAGTCTCCAACGGCCCCCCGTACTGGGTCGCGAATACCGGTAGACCCGAGCTCATCGCTTCCACGACGGTCAGGCCGAACGCCTCGAAGAGCGCGGGCTGAACGAACGCGCCTCGCGTGTCCGCGACGACCCGGTACAGCTCTCCGACCCGGTTCTTGTTCGTCTGCATCTCGATCCACCGCACCTTCCCGTCGAGGCGCTCGTCGTCCAGGAGCTGGCGCATGAGCTCGATCTGGCTGCGCTCGTCACCGTCGTCGGATTGCTCCGGATTCAGCCGGCCGCCGACGAGCAGGAGGTTGGCCTCGTCCTGGAGTGAGTCGTTCCGTGAGTACCATTCGAGCAGCCCGGGCATGTTCTTGATACGGTCCAACCGGGACATCGCGAACAGAATCGGTTTCTCGGGATCGGAGAAGGAGCCCAGGTGCTCCGCCTCCGGCTCACCGAAGACGAGCGTTCGGATCTCCTCGGTGAGCTCGTCGAGCCGATGCTCTTCGCGGGTGTAGGGGAAGAAGACCTGCGGATCGGCACCGGGAGAAACGATGTTGAACTTCGTGTCGAAGCAGTCGATGCCGGACACCACACGGTAGAGGTCCGGCATGGTGAACGCGCTGTAGCTCTCGTACTGCCCCACGCTGTCCTCCGTGCCGGCGATCTCCTGGTACGTGCTCGTGATGATGAAGTCCGCGGTGTTCATCGCGATCAGGTCCGCGGTGAACTGGCAAGAGAAATGGTGCTCCTCCTCGTGATCCTTCCAGTGCAGGTCGGATAGGAGGTACTTCGTCTTCTCGAGGGCATGAGCGATGTTGCACTGCGTCACCCCCAATCGATGAGCCATCAGGCTCGCGACGAGGTTGCCGTCCGAGTAGTTGCCGATGATGAAGTCGGGACGGGAGCCGATCTCCGCGAGCACCTCACGCTCTGCCTCCACCGTGAAGCGCTCCAGATAGGGCCAGACGTCGAACCGTGAGATCCAGGCCGGCATGATCTCGCCCTTCCGGTCCCGGAACGGGACGCGCAGAATCCTGCTGTTCTCCGTTCCGATGATCGGCTCGATCCGCATGTTGCAGGTCGTGTCACCCGCGTCGGGAATCAGGCGTGTGAGGACCACGATCTGCGGTTCGATCGAGAGCCCTTGCTCACGGATCGACTCACGCATGGCCCGCTCCAATGCGCGCACCTGGTCCAGGATGTAGACCACCTGCCCGCCGGTGTCCGGCTTGCCGAGGACGTTGGATTGCCCGAAGTAGCCGTGCGGTGACACGATCACGATCGAGTAGATCATCGGGATCCGGGCGAGGAACCGCTCGAGGTTGGATGGCGACGGTGCCTCGAGGATGTCCGAGAGAAGCTCCATCGTCTCGGCGATCCGATCGGGCGTCCCGCCCCAGCCGGGCTCGAAGCCCAGCGACCGAAGCTCGTGAAGCCGCTCCGATT
>JASFUR010000416.1:0-3468 GCA_050050215.1 Gemmatimonadota bacterium | reverse complement strand
TGGCGGGCGGCGCGGACCGATCCGAGACGCTGCCTGTCGGGGAGCGACTAGCGGCCGCTCACTCCGAGCCGCTCACTCCGCCGGGACCAGGGGCAACAACCTCGAGTCCTCGATCGCCGCCGTGCGATGCCCCATACCGGCGAGATAGGCCTCGTTCTGGGCGAAGGCCATGAAGGCCTCCACGCTCCGGTGCCGAACGAGAAGCACGAGGTCCCACCGCTCGTCGGCCGGGCCGATGAGGTAGCGCCCGCCCTCCGCGACGAGGTCGAGCCCGCCACCGGACTCGCTCAAGAAGGGCCGCGTGTGGTCCATGTAGCGCTGGTACGCTTCGCGCCCCGAGATGGGCTCGTCCGGCTCGAGCTCCGGCGAAGCCGCGTAGTCGGCCACGTCGCGGAAGCGGAGCAGGTTGAGCATGACGACTTCGCCCTG
The DNA here is from genome assembly GCA_050050215.1 of Gemmatimonadota bacterium. Classification (GTDB taxonomy): domain Bacteria; phylum Gemmatimonadota; class Gemmatimonadetes; order Longimicrobiales; family Gaopeijiaceae; genus UBA2982. The sequence goes on along the minus strand of JASFUR010000416.1, from coordinate 3,039 downwards.
GATCCCTCGGAGAACGAAGTCGCGACCCGCCTCCTGCGTGGGCTCGAGGTACCTGGATGCCTGGGACATGCGGTCGGACGCCTCGGTCGTGGGTTGCCGGCCCTGAAGCCCAGGGCCATACGGACCCGGAATCTGCCGACTGCACGCCCGTGCTCACAGACCCGAGGCTCCGGCACGGCGTCATCGACCCGCTCGAGAGCTCCCCCCGGCCAGCCATTGCGGGAACGCAGCGGTCACGGTCCCCTGGCCGACGGCGAAGCCGATCCCGATCGCCGGGAGCACCGACCTGGAGGAGGAGCTCCCGCTCTCGGCCAGCGTCCCGAGCACGGTGGCCAATCCGAAACCGGCGACCAAGCCCACCGACGCACCCGCGAGCACGTATCCGAGATTCGGGCGCTCGCCATCCGCCATCGCCCAGGCGCCCACGCTGCTGCCCAACACGGTAGCCGCCGCGAACGCGAGGTCCGGCCCCGACTTCTCGATGCCCCCGACGCTCAGCCACAGGACCTCCCCGGCCAGGGAGCCGACCACGCCTCCCGCCATCGAGCCATTCGGATAGGGAGGAGACGTCTGTGCCGTGACCGGACGATGAGCCCCCAGGCCGAGCGCGAAGAGTCCGATCGTGATCCATCTGGTCATCAGTGCGTCCTCCGAAGAAGTCACCCCAACATGCGCCGAGGCACGGGGCGCCTCCCTCCGTCAGCCGACGTAGACGCTCTGTAACGGTCGACCGGCCCAAAGCTTCACGCCTTTCCGGAGCCGGTCCATACCTCGCGGCACGGACCCACGCGCGCGGCCATGTTACCCTTCGGCGTCAGTCGAATCGCCCGACCCATGGCAAGGCATCTGCGGCATGGCCATCAGGATCTTCGTGGACGCGGACTCGTGTCCCGTGAAGGACGAGGTCTACCGGGTCGCTCGCCGGTACGAGCTCGAGGTGCAGGTGGTCGCGGCCACCTGGCTTCGACTTCCCGACGACCCGTTGATCACGCTCGAGGTCGTGCGAGAGACCGGCGACCTCGACGTCGCCGACGACAGGATCGTCGAGCAGGTGGACGCGGGTGACATCGTGATATCGGACGACATCCTCCTCGCCCAGCGCTGCCTCGACAAAGGAGCCCATCCGCTCACGACGCGGGGCAAGGAGTTCACGCCCGGCTCGATCGGTGAAGCGGTGGCGACGCGTGAGCTGATGGCGGGACTGCGCGAGGCGGGAGCCGTCACCGGCGGGCCCTCACCCTTCACGAAGTCGGACCGCTCGCAGTTCCTCCAGCAGCTCGACGAGATCGTGAACCGGGTGCAGCGGCGGAACGGCTAGGCGAGGTCGACGGGACTCAGTTGGCCACCAGATCCAACATCTCCGGCATGCCGGGATCCACATCGGCGTCGTTGTTCCAGAGCAGCACGACGCCGTCCCCGTCGATCACGCGCTGCAGCATCGTCGTCCCGCCGGAGCCCGCGCCGCCGTGCGAGACGACCCGCGCGGTCTCTCCATTCGCGAGCTCCAGCGAGGAGAGGCTGAAGCCGTAGCCGTAGGGATTGAAATGCGCGGGGTGGAAGCGGCGCGCACGGGCCGGGTCCGCGTGCGGGGTGAACGCGAGCTCCCACGACGCCGGCGAAAGGAGCACGTCCGATCCCAGCGCCCTCGCGAACAGTAGCATGTCGTCGAGCGTGCTCACGATTCCCGCCTCTCCCTTCTGGACACGCTCCACCGGAGCCTTCTGGTCACCGCGGTAGCCGGTGGCGATGCCCTGCGTCTCCGCGGGAATCGGCGTCCAGTGGGTGTCGTCCATCCCCAGCGGCTCGAAGATGCGCTCGCTCAGGAGATCCTCGAACGGCCTGCCGGTGACTCTCTCCACGATCGCCGCGAGCAGGACGTAGCCCGTGTTCGTGTATCCGAACCCATCGCCGGGCTCGAATTCCAGCGGCTCTGCGGCGACGATGCTCAAGACGCTGTCCCGGTCGATGTCCGGCGGGGCGTCCCAGTATCCCGGGATCACCGCCACGTAGTCCGGCACACCGGCGGTATGGCTCAGCAGATGGTGAATCGTGATCTCGTCGGAGCCGGGCCCGGGGTAGTCGGGCAGATAGCTCGCGAGCGTCCCGTCCAGGGCGAGCTGGCCCGACTCCACGAGCTGGAGCACGACGATCGCCGTGAACGGCTTGGAGATCGAGAACAGATCGTAGGGCATGTCGGGCGTGTTCGGCCTCCCCGACTCGCGATCGGCGAGTCCGGACGCGCCGCGAAGGACAACCGACCCGTCCCGCGCGACGAGGAGGCCGCCGTTCCAGCGGCCGTCCATCGCATAGGCCGCGGCTATGGAATCGGCCTCTGCTCGCAGGGCGCTCCGGGTCGACGACGCATCGCCGCACGCGCTCGTCAACGCGGCGGCGGCCAGGAGCACGACAGGAAGTCGGCGGCTGCCGGTCACGACCCCATCTCTACCGTCCGCACCACGAGGCGCTCTACGTCCAGCTCGTCTCGCTCCGAGACCAGGATGCGCCCGTCCGGAAGGAACCCGACCGGGAACCGCGCACCCTCGGGGAGGGTGGCCACATAGCCTCCCGCGGAGTCGAACACGTCGATCGTGTGCGGGCCGTCCCCTACGTCGTAGCGCTCCACCCAGAGCCCACCATCGGGAGCGATCGCAACCTGGCCGACGGCCGGAAGGTACGGCGCAAACCCCTGCTGCTCGACCACTTCCGCGGGATCACACACCCGCTCCCCTCGCGGGGTGTTGATCCGCAGGCCGTCTCCGAACGATGCCTCGGCCAGAGCCTCGGACGCAGCCCTCGGCGAGCTGTCCCGACGCACGCTCCGGACGAGTCGGCCGTCGACGTAGACGTCGAGCACGTAGTCCGCCGTCCCGGCGACCACGATGACGTTCCCCGACGCATCCCACACGAGACGCGGGGAGAAGACCGGCTCCATGGCCCGAATGCGCACGCCGCAGCTCTCGAGGTCCAAGTCGCGTCCCTCGCCGCGGGGGATCTCGGCAAGCACGTCGGGCTCTCCCGAGTCGCCAAGGATCGCAAGTC
>JASFUR010000415.1:0-3474 GCA_050050215.1 Gemmatimonadota bacterium | reverse complement strand
ACCACCGGACAGCAGGCGGCGCTGTTCGGGGGCCCGTTGTACAACGTCTTCAAGGCCCTCACGGCCGTGCGCCTGGCCGAGGCGCTCGAGGAGCGCGTTGGAAAGCCCGTGCTTCCTCTGTTCTGGGTCTCGTCCGAGGATCACGACTGGGAGGAAGCTTGTCACGCGGACGTGATCGGGGTCGACAACGAGCTCCACCGGGTCGCGCTTGCGCCCCCGGATCCCGACGTGGCTCCGGCCCTCCACCGCATCACGCTGGGGGAAGAGGTCGCGGATGCCGTGAAGACTTTCCTGTCGTACCTGCCCGACACGGACTTCAGCCCGGAGTACGACGAGCTGCTGAGCTCCTCCTACGAGCCGGGCAGCACGCTCGTCGACGGGTTCCACGAGACGCTCCAGCACCTGCTCGGCTCGACGGGGCTCTACTTCACCGACGCGATCCACCCCGTCGTGAAGCGCGACTCTGCCCCGGTGGTGCTGGCGGAGCTCGAGCGGGCCGAGGAGCTGGAAAAGGTGCTGCGGGGGACGGCGTCGGACGTCGAGGCCGGCGGATACGCGCTGCAGGTCCCGATCCTCGAGGGCAGCGTGAACCTCTTCGCAGAGGGCCCGGCGGGACGGGAGCGGCTCTATCGCGAAAACGGCTCGTTCCGGCTCAGGACCTCCGGCCAGGAGGTCTCCGCCGACGAGCTGCGCGAGCGCTTTGCCGCGGATCCGGACGTGCTGAGCCCGAACGTGCTCCTGCGTCCGGTCGTGGAGAGCGCGCTCTTCCCGACGCTCACGTACGTCGGCGGGCCCGGCGAGATGGCATACTTCGGCCAGCTCCGGGACTACTTCGAGGCGCACGGGGTCGGAATGCCCGTCGTCTTCCCCAGGTGGTCGGCCACGCTGGTCGAAGGGAAGATCGGCAAGGTGCTGGCGAAGTTCGATCTCGACGTCGACGCGCTCGACCGCCCCTTCCACGAGCTGGCGAGCGAGCTGGCCCGGGAAGAGGTGCCCGGCGAGGTCCGGGCGGCCCTGGGTAAGCTCCGCGGGGCGATCGGCTCGGGAATCGGGGAGCTGACCAAAGTGGCCCGGGGAGTGGACGAGACGCTGAAGGGCCCCGTGCAGCAGGGCGGCAGCCAGGCGCTCGGCATCCTCGACGACCTCGAGAAGAAGATCGTGCAGGCCGTGAAGCGTCAGAGTGAGGTCTCGTTGGCGCAGCTCGAGAAGGCCCAGGTGCATCTCTTCCCGGGCGGGAAGCCCGCGGAGCGCGTCCAGAGCCCGTTCTACTTCCTCTCCCGCTACGGTGGCGCGCTTCTCGAGGCGCTCCACGAGCGGTTCGAGGTGAATCTCGACTGAGCGTCGCGCGTAGTACGGAGCGCAACTAATTTCCCGATATGTTCTTGCAGCTCATCCTCATACTGGTCGTCCTGATCCCCCTGCTTGCGATCGTCCTCGATTCGCAGGTCGGGAAGGCGCTCGCCGCGCGGCTCGAGCGCCGCGGGCTCAATGCGCCCGGGGACGTGACCGCCGAGCGGATCGCCTATCTCGAGGGCGAGGTCGAGCGGCTGACCAGCGAGGTCGAGCGGCTCGACGAGCAGAGCGAGTTCGTTACCAAGCTCCTGACCGAGCGATCCCCGGAGCAAGAGGCAGCGCTGCCTCCCGGTGACGACTCGGCCTGAGGATCACCGGGAGCGCGCTCCGGCTGACGCCCGCGCCGCTGCCCGGGTCGGCGCGGGGATCTTCTTCAGCCGCGTCTTCGGCTTCGTTCGCGACAGGGTCGTAGCCCACTACTTCGGCTCCAGCGACTTCGCCGACGCGTGGCGTGCCGGGATCCGCCTGCCGAACGTCGTGCAGAACCTGCTGGGCGAGGGGACCCTCTCCGCGTCCATGATCCCCGTGTACGCGGAGATGATCGAGGAGGGCAGGGAGGAGGACGCGGCACGCTTCGCGGGAGCCGCTCTCGGGATCCTCACGGCCGTGGCCGCCGGCGTGGCCCTGGTGGGCTGGATGGTCGCTCCCTGGCTCGTCCGCCTCTTCTTCTGGGAATGGGACGCCGCCAAACAGGCGCTCACGATCAGCGTCGTCCGTGTCCTGTTTCCCATGACGGGCCTTCTGGTTCTGTCGGCCTGGGCGCTCGGGATCCTCAACAGCCACCGTCGCTTCTTCGTGTCGTACGTGGCGCCGGTGCTCTGGAACGTTTCGATGATCACCGCGGTGATCGGCGGTGCGTTCTACTTCGGCTTCGAAGCGCAGTCCCGCTCCCTGCTTCTCGCGCTGGCCTGGGGCGCGCTGGTGGGCGGCGCGCTCCAGCTCGCCTTCCAGGTCCCGTTCCTGCTTCGATACGCGCGGGGTCTGCGGCCGTCGCTGGGGCGGGGCGTCGAAGGCGTCGATGAGGCGATCTCGAACTTCTGGCCGGTCGTTGCCGCGCGGGGTGTGGTCAACCTGAGCGGGTGGATCGACATGATCCTGGCGGGCCAGCTGCGGGACGGCGCGCTGGCGGTGATGGGTTACGCCCAGACGATCCAGGTGCTGCCGATCTCCCTCTTCGGTATGAGCATTGCCGCGTCCGAGCTCCCGGAGCTTTCACGCATGCGAGGCGAGGCGGAGGATGTGGTCTCGACTCGTGTCGCGCGCTCGTTGCGCAGGGTCATGTACTTCCTCGTGCCCTCGATGGTGGCGTGCCTGTTCATGGGAGACGTCCTGGTCGCCGCGCTCTATCAGACGGGCGAGTTCGGCGCGACGCAGAGCCTGGTCACCTGGGCCGTGCTCGCCGGCTTCGCGCTAGGCCTTCCTGCGTCGGCGAGCTCACGGCTCCTCTCCTCCGCCTTCTATGCGCTGCGCGACACGAGGACACCCGCCCGCATCGCCTACATCCGCATCGCCGTGTCCACGCTCCTCGGCGTTGCCTTCATGTTCCCCGCCGACCGGCTGGGCTTCGAGACGCTTCGCCTGGGGGCCATGGGGCTCTCGCTCGGCGCGTCGCTGGGCGCCTGGCTCGAGTACGTCCTGCTGAGGCGGGCCCTCGGGCGCATGATCGGTGCGCACGGCCCGGGCTCGAAGCCGGTCGTCCACGTGACCCTCGCGGCTGCGGTCGGGGCGGCCGCCGGAGTGGTGGTGCAGCTCCTCGTTCCGCCCGCCCATCCGATCCTCCTGGCGCTGGAAACGCTCCTTCCGTTCGGGGTAGTCTACCTCGCCGTCGCCGCGCTCCTCGGTGAGCGCCTCGAGCTGCGTCGTACGCGGACCGGGTGACGCGGCGCGCGTTCCTCGCAGACCCGTTCGCCGTGCCCGTAGACCGTCAGCTCCTCTCCAAGCTCGCCACGAAGCCGGGCGTCTACCTCTTCAGGGACGACCGGAGCAGGGTGCTGTACGTGGGCAAGGCGAAGTCGCTCCGACCCCGGGTCAGGAGCTACTTCCAGAAGGAGGCGGACCTCAGCCCGAAGAACCGCGAGCTCATGCGCCATGTCGACTCGGTGGAGACGCTCGTCGTCGGCT
>JASFUR010000414.1:0-3493 GCA_050050215.1 Gemmatimonadota bacterium | reverse complement strand
TGCTCATGGTGCGGTACCTCGGTTCCCGGATCCTCCGCCTGGCCGGCCTGGAGGCCGCCCCGGAGCTTCCGAAGACACCCGAGCCTCCGGACCGAATGGAGAGCCCGCGATGACGGATCACGAGGATCGGCAAGGCGCCGCACCCGAGCCGCCGGGGCGCTCCGGAGAGCCCACGGACGTCGTATCTGGCGCGACCGCCAGCGACGAGATCCCCCCACCGATCGGGACCGTGTTCTTCGCGGCTATCTACCTGATGGTCATGGCGGCGCTGTGGGTCGCCATCTACGTCCTTCTGGTGGAGCGATAAGGAACGATGCACGTCGAGCGCTTCGAGAAGGCCTTCCTGATCCTCTCCGCGGTCATGCTCGTGAGCTTCCTGGCGGCGCTCTTCTACGCCGCGTGGGGGATGGGGAAGACGCTTCCCGGGGCGACGGCGGAGATCGTGCCCGCGGAGGTACAGCAGACGCCGCCGTTCGATCGGCCGGGGCTCCGGCAGGTCGGTGAGAATCACTACGAGGCCGTGGTGATCGCGCAGGCGTGGGCCTACACGCCCGCCGAGATCCGCGTCCCGGCCGGCGCGCGCGTCGACTTCGTGGTCACCTCGCTGGACGTCGTGCACGGATTCCACATCGAGCACACGCTGGTGAATATGATGGTCCTTCCCGGGCAGGTCTCGAGAACGAGTCAGACGTTCGAAGAGCCAGGCACGTATATGCTGCTGTGCCACGAGTACTGCGGCTTCGGGCACCACGCGATGTTCGGAAGGGTGGTGGTCGAATGAGCACGCCCGTCGTCCAGAACGCAGCCGGCTTCGAGCTTCCCGACGGCCATCGCAGGGCCATCCGCTGGCTCCTGTACATCGCATTCGCGGCTGTCTCCGTCGGCTTCATCAACGGGCTCGGACAGGCCCTCGGGTATGCCGGCATCAACATCTATCAGTACTTCCCGGGGATGCGGTCGTACTACCAGGGCCTGACGGTTCACGGGGTCTTCAACGCGATCGTCTTCACGTTCTCGTTCACGAACGGGTTCCTGGCGCTCACGACGTCGCGCGCGCTCGGCCGTCCCGTCGACGGACGGCTCCTGTGGGCGGTGTTCGGCCTGACGGTGGCCGGCGTGGGTTTGGCGAGCTGGGCGATGTTCAGCGGAAACGCCTCGGTGCTGTATACGTTCTATCCGCCGCTTCAAGCGCATTGGACGTACTACCTGGGCCTCGCGCTCCTCGTGATCGCGACATGGGTCATGTCGGCAGCGATGCTGCTCGCGCTGTCCGCATGGCGGAAGGAGCACCCGGGCGAGCGGATCCCGTTGTTGGCCTTCGTCTCCATCGCGACCTACGTCATGTGGGATATCGCCTCGGTCGGCATCGCCGTGGAGGTCGTGGGATTCCTTCTCCCTTGGTCGTTGGGGCTCATCGAGGGATCCGACCCGCTCCTCAGCCGCACCCTCTTCTGGTTCTCGGGCCACCCCATCGTCTACTTCTGGCTCCTGCCCGCGTACGTCTCGTGGTACTGCATGGTGCCCAAGCATGCGGGGGGGACGCTCTTCAGCGACACGCTGACGAGGACGGTCTTCTTGATGTTCCTCGTCCTGTCCATTCCCGTCGGCTTCCACCACCAGTTCACCGACCCGGGGATCCAGACGGGATTCAAGGCGGTTCACGCCGTCCTGACCTTCGGCGTGCTCTACCCGTCGCTGGTGACGCTCTTCTCCGTCATGTGGGCTCTGGAGACGGGCGCACGACGACGAGGCGGGAGAGGGCTGGTACGCTGGTGGTCGCGGCTGAACTGGAAGGATCCGGTGCTCGTCGCGCAGATCCTGGCCATGGTGACCTTCCTGCTCGGTGGGATCACCGGGCTGGTGAACGCCTCGTTCAACATGAACATGGTCGTGCACAACACGACGTGGGTGCCGGGCCACTTCCACATGACTGTCGCCTCCGCGGTGACGATGTCGTTCATGGGCATCGCCTATTGGCTGATCCCTTATCTCACCAAGCGCAGGCTCGTCGGCCGGCGCATCGCCCTGGCCCAGGCGTGGACGTACTTCCTGGGGGTGCTGATCTTCGCCCGCGGAATGATCCAGGGTGGTCTCGACGGCATGCCACGCCGCACTGCGATGAGCGAGGCGCCATACCGCCAGTTCATGCCCGAGTGGGATCTCGCCGGGATCCTGACGGGCGTAGGGGGCAGCCTGATGTTCGTGGGTGCGCTTCTGTTCTTCGTCGTCTTCCTGGCCACGATCTTCTTCGGTGCGCGGCAGGAGGACGCGGGCGACATTCCATTCACGGAGACCGCCGAGCCGCCGGCGACCGAGGGCTGGGTCGTGGGTCTGGACCGCTTCCGCTACTGGGTCGCGATCACGATCCTACTGATCCTCATCGCGTACGGGCCGTTCATCGTGCAGTACCTGCCTCCGAACCTCACGAGCCCGGGCCAGCAGATCTTCTGAGCGACCCGGCCGAGAGCCGGACCGTGGCGCGGATCCCCGCGAACCCTATCGGGCTCTGCCCGACTGACGGCGTCGAGTCGACTACGGAGCTTTGACTACGGAGGCAGCGGTCTTGCTCGCCGCTCGAGGAGCGGGCAGGTCCCGGCTGACAATACGATGTTGCCGGAAATCCCGAGGGCGACCCGGGCGGTCGGCTTCTGGTCCGCCGTGCTCGCCACGTTCTTCGCCATCACCTACGACGTCGGTCAAATCGCCGAGTGGCTCGGATGGTTGGGCTCGGCGGGCGGCCCCGAGAGCTCCAGCACGCCCCTCGGGATCCTGGTGCTCCTCACTCCGTCGCTCTTCCTGGGTTCCTCCTTCCTGGTACTCGTCGTGGCGATCCACCAGGCCACGGCTCCGGAGCGCCGCGTGTGGAGCCAAGCAGCGGTGGCGTTCGCGACCGTCTACGCCGCGCTCATCAGCATCAACTACTACGTGCAGCTCACATGGGTGATGCCTCGGCTGGCGCGGGGCGAGGTCGCTGGGATGGAGCCCTTCCTCTTCACGCCGTTCGACTCGTTCCTGTACGCGGTCGACATCCTGGGATACAGCTTCATGAGCCTGGCGACACTCTTCGTGGCGCCGGTCTTTACCGGCGGAGGTGCCGAGCGCGTCGCGCGCAGATTCCTGATCGCCAACGGCCTCCTGCTCCCGTTCCTCGCGTTTCAGATGTACGTCCACTCACTCATCTGGATTGCCGCGCTGTGGGCCGTGACGTTCCCGGGTGCGACGTGGACGGTCGCGATCGTCTTCCGGAGGGCCGGACGACAGCATACGGTCGGTTCCGGTGCTTCGTCACGCTGACCCTGAGCCTCGTGTTCGGTCTCGTGCTCGGCCGGACCACGCGGATGGTCTGACCCGGGTTGCGCGGCCCTCCGGCCGAAGGGATACTGGCGTCCCATGTCCATCCCATTCAGCAGCTTCGCATCGTCGATCAAGGCCGAGACGGCCTTCACCGTCCTCGCGGCGGCCCGGCGCCTCATGGCGCTCGGCAAGGACGTGA
>JASFUR010000413.1:0-3508 GCA_050050215.1 Gemmatimonadota bacterium | reverse complement strand
CCGTGCTCGGGGTCGAGCGTGACGCGGAGCTTCTCGAACCGGTTGGGAGGGTTCCAGGAGGCCCCTCTTCCCCTGACGACTGGCAGCTCGTGGTTGGACATGGTCATCTCGTATACCGAACAAATACCGAAATAGACTAGCGATGCCGGGTCCCGGTGGAAAGAGGGGGGCACGAGAAGGCCCCGCCCGGTCGGGACCGGGCGGGGCCTTCGGGCTGGAAGATCGAGGGGCCGCTAGGCCTTCTCGATGTCGTAGCAGACTCTCCAGTCGGACATGTTCTCCGGATCGCCGCTGCCCTCGTCGGTCGGCTGATGCCGGCCGACCCATCCCGATGCGTCGCCCGTGTACTCGCGGCGATAGTTCTCGAGGTGATCGTTGGCCGACATCTGGTCCAGCTCGACGCCGAAGAGCTCGACGACGAGCGAGTCGCCGGCTTCGCCCTCGTAGAGGACCTTGTCGATCTTGTCGACCTTGTTCCGGCGGGGGTGATCGGAGATGGCCCAGTAGCCCTGTTCGGGGAACTCCATCTCTTCTACTGCGTCGCCTGTGGTCACCTTGGAGCGAAAGCGGAACTCGCCTTCGTCGTCCCACATGGCTTCCTTGTTGTCCTTGATCTGGATCCACCGAAGGATGACGCGGATCCGGTTACCGCCATTCTGGGACATCGTGGCTCCTCTCGTGGTGCGATGCACGCGGGGTGCGGAGTAATAGGGCCCTTCGCGGGCTTCGGTCAAGGGCCCGAGCCCGCTTGGCCGCTGCGATTCAGAACGAGACGGCGACTCCTGCGAGGGGAAGGATGGGCAGCTCGGCCAGAGGGCGCACCGCGTCGGAGCGCCAGGGCTCGAACGCGTAGAAGAGCGCATCCCGCCGATCCAGGGCGTTGAGCAGCCTCAAATATGGCCGCACGCGCCACTCGCGTCCGCCCCAGGTCGGGTGGAGCAACGCGTACAGCTCTGCGTCCACCCTGAGAAAGGACGGGTCGTCCCCGGAAGCCAGCGGACCGAAGGTCGTCTGGTCCCGGACGGTTTGCTCCGATTGGCTCGTGACCGCCGGGGTCGAAGCCGAGACGTCCAGCAGGCCTCCCAGGGGGATGCTCGTGTACGGCAGCCCCGCCCCGTAGGCCACGCGGAGCTCCCCCCGCAGCGGGCCGCCCACGCTTCCCGCGACCCCGGCGCTCAAGAGGTGGTGCCCCGTGAAGTTCGTCGCCCTGCCGGCGACGTCCGTGTGGGACCAGAACCAGGAAAGCCCGTACCCGAGCCAGGCCGTGGCACGGTCCGATCCGGTCAGCACGCGGACGTCGACGCCCGAGTTCCGCACCTGAGAGCCGTCCAGCCCGGGCAGCCCGTCGAAGGACTTCCAGAAGCCCTGCAGCCCGAGCCGAACGGATCCGTTGAGCTTCTGGTCGAGCGACATCACGACGTGGTCCGCCGTCGCGATGGGGAGGAGCTCGGCCGGGACCGCCCCTTCCGCCACCTGCGCCAGAGTGCGGTCGACGTCGACCTCGGGTGTGCGTGTCGGCTGGTGGTAGCGTCCGGCGGTCAGCGTGAGGAGTGCCTCCCGTCCGACCGCCCACCGGATCGAGGCCCTGGGGGCGAGCCGCGTGGCCTTGCCCAGGAAGTGATCCACCCGGAGGCCCGCGCGAACGCTGACTCCGGGGGCGAGGGGGCGCGTCGCGTCGACGAACGCGCCCATGGTGGAGATCGAGCCTCGGCTGCCGACGCCTTCCGACCCGTCCACGACCGTTCCGCTGAAGGCCGCGGTGATTCGCTCGAACGAGAGGCCGGTGCGGACCGGAGCGGAGGCGCTGCCCCAGAGCAGCTCGCCGACGACGCGGGCGCGGTTCGTCTCGGCCGTCGCCAACACGGCCGGTGGCAGGGAGCCGTCGGGATCCGCTCCCGGCTGGATGGGAAGCGAGGCGTCGTACTGGCTCGCGCCGCCGGTGATCTCGAGCGTGGCGCCGCCCAGGTCGCTCCGATAGGCCGCCGATCCGGCCCGATTGCTCCAGCGGGCGTCGTTCGATGCGGGCTCCAGATCGAGGGTCACCGACTCGTCGTTCCAGAAGCCGGTCGCCCGCAGCTCGTGCCCATCGGCCGGCTCGAAGTCCGCCGACACGAGGGCGTCGCTGTATCCGTAGGGTCGGTCCCGCCCGAGAGGGGCGCTGGCGATGTCGTGGAGCGTCCGGGCGGACGCGACGACGCCGGCCCTGGCCCCCAACGGGACCTCGACGGCGCCCGAGCCGGAGAGGAGGTCTACCGACCCGGAGAAGTGGACCGCGTCGCGTCTCGCGCGCCGTGTGGTGAGCTCGAGGATCTGGGACAGCCCGCCGTCGAAGCGAGCCGGAGCGCCCCCGACATGGAGCTCGGCCCGGTCGATGACCGCGGGCTCGAAGCTCTTCATCAGGCCCGCCACGTGGAAGGGCGTGTAGACCGGCACCCCGTCGAGGAGCACGAGCTTCATATCCGTCGTGGTCCCCCGCATGAAGAGCACGTCCGTCGCGTCTCCGGGGTCGTTGCCCGGAAGCGCCGCCAGGACGTCGGCGATGCCGGCCTGGCCCAGGCCAGGCCCGACCTCGAGCGCCTGCATCTCGAGCTCGGCGAGGGAGGCCTCCGTCTCGGCGGCGTCGGGCGCGCGGCCTCGACCACGTGAGTCGGCGCGCACGTCCAGGGGGTCCAGGGGCACGGGCCGGGCCCGGAGCTGCATGTCCACGGCGACGACCCCGTCCGGTCGCGCCGTGACGACGAGCGTCATCGGCTGGTAGCCGGCGTGGGTCACGGACAGGGTGATCTCGCCCGGGGGCAGCCCGGTCATCACGTAGCGGCCCTGCGCGTCCGTCAGGGCTCGTTTCCGGACGGCGCCGGCCAGGCCCTCCACCATGGCGAAGGGAAGCACGTGCACGTCGCCCTCGAGCCTGCCGGAGACGTAGCCGACGACGGAGCTGCTCCGGTCGTCGGACGCCGCGGCCTGGGCGAGCACCGATTGGGTGCATACAAGCGTGGCCAACAGCGACAAGCCGCACGCCCAGCTCCACCTCATGGCGCTACGCGTCGCCGACCTGGAACCGGATCGAGTCGTCGGTCCGGTCCACCATGGGTCCCGTGATCTGCAGGGACACGGGGGATCCCTGGAGGTAGAGGTGGCCATCGACCTCCACGGACACGGCGCCGGCGCTCCTCGGCAGCTCGATGCGGATGGCTCCGCGCGAGGCGTCGACCTCGATCCGGCCCGCCGCGTAGGTGAAGCGCGAGCCGGTCGGGGCAAGCACGCGGGCCGAGGACTGATCGGTCCACGACACGGAGAGATCCGTGCCCGGGTCGGCTCCCCGGATCACCACGTGGACTGCGCTGTCCACGACCGCGACGGCGATGCCGACGTCGTCCGAGAAGCGCACGCCGGTTTCGCCGGCGGCCGGTCCGGGCGGTGACTCGACCTCGCTCGCCCCAATGGGCTCCGCTGCGCCGGAAGGCACCCACAGGCTGCGGAGCGGCGATCCGGGCAGGGCCGCCGCCGC
>JASFUR010000412.1:0-3518 GCA_050050215.1 Gemmatimonadota bacterium | reverse complement strand
TGCTCGAGCGTCGTGGCTCCGACCCCACGCCGCGGGTAGTTCACCACCCGATCGAAGGCGCCCGCGTCGCGAGGGTTCGAGATCAAGCGCAGGTATGCGAGCACGTCCTGGATCTCGCGCCGCTCGTAGAAGCGCACGCTGCCGACGACCTGGTAGGGGACGCCCGCCCTGCGCAGCGCATCCTCCAGAGCGCGAGCCTGTGCGTTCGTCCTGTAGAGAACCGACATCTCCCGATACGCCAGGCCCGGCGTGGTCTCGATCCGGCTCTCCATCTCGCCCACGATCCAACGGGCCTCGTCGTTCTCGTCGAGCGCCTCGAGGACCGTGATCGGGTCTCCGCCGACGCGCTCGGTGCGGAGTGTCTTCCCTTTGCGGTTCACGTTCTCCGCGATAACGGAGTTCGCGGCGTCGAGGATGCGTTGGCTGGAGCGGTAGTTGCGCTCGAGCCTCACCGTGCGCGTGCCCGGGAAGGCGGTCTCGAAGTCGAGGATGTTCCTGATGTCGGCCCCGCGCCAGCCGTAGATGGACTGATCGTCGTCGCCGACGACCATCAAGTTGTGATGCGCCCCGGCGAGGAGCTGCACGAGCCGGAACTGGGCCCGGTTGGTGTCCTGGTACTCGTCGACCAGGATGAACGCGAAGCGATCCCTGTAGCTCTCGAGCAAAGCGGGGTGCGCCTCGAAGAGCTCGACAGGCTTCATGAGCAAGTCGTCGAAGTCGAAGGCGTTCTGCAACGCGAGGGACTTCTGGTACTCGGGATAGACCCGTGTCACGTTCTTGACGAAGAAGTCGCGAGTCCCGTCGTTCTCCTTGGCGAACGTCTCGGCGTCGACCAGCGCGTTCTTGGCGTTGCTGATCTCCGCGCGCATCCCCTTGGGGCTCCACCGCTTGGGATCGAGGCCCACCGACTCCTGGACGCCCTTCACCAGGCGAAGCGACTGGTCCGCGTCGAAGATGCTGAAGGTCCGTTCCCATCCCAGCCGGTCGGCGTGCCGTCTCAGCAGGCGGGCGCCGATGGCGTGGAAGGTCCCGACCCACATGCCGCCCGGCTCGCCGCCGAGCAGACCCGCGATCCGCTCGCGCATCTCGCCTGCGGCCTTGTTCGTGAACGTCACCGCGAGGATGCGGTCCGGCGCGATGCCGTGCTCGTGGATCAGGTGACAGATACGGGCCGTGAGCACTCGGGTCTTTCCCGACCCGGCCCCCGCGAGCACGAGCAGGGGGCCCTCGAAGTGCCGAGTGGCCTCGAGCTGCTCGGGGTTCAGTCCGTCTAGATGCTGCGCTTCAGGCATCGGCTGCTGGGAGTTTGATCTGGATTGTGGTGCCTTCCTCGGTCTCCAGGAGCTCGATTCTCCCGGAGTGGACGCCTTCGACGATCCGTCTCGAGAGCGCCAAGCCGACGCCCCAGCCTCCGGACTTCGTGCTCACGCCCGGCTCGAAGATCTTGTCGCGGATCTCCGGCGGAACCCCCGATCCGGTATCGCGGATGCGGAGGCTGACCCATTTTCCGCCGATGTGGCGGGCGTAGATCGTGATCTTGCCGCCGCGGCCCGCGAGGGCGTCGAGCGCGTTCTTCACGACGTTCTCCAGCGCCCAGAAGAGTAGCACGTCGTTGCCCTTCACCCTGGGAAGTCCCTCGGGGATGTCCACGACCAGCTCGACACTCTTCCTCGCCAGGCGCGGGATGCGGGACGCCAGGTAGTGCTCCAGATCGCGTACGACCTGACGCACGGAGAGGCTCTCGAGCTCCGGCTCGGTGCCGACGAGCTCGAAGCGGTGGCTCACCCGCTCCAGGCGCTCGAGGTCTTCCTCGATCGACGAGGCGATCTCCGCGTCGTTGAGGTCCCCGGGGCGCTCCTGGTGTGGAAGCCGGAGGACTTCGAGCCATCCCTTCAGGGACGACAAGGGTGTGCCGAGCTGGTGAGCCAGCTCGCGCGCCATGGCGGTCCAGGCCCGCTCACCTTCGGCGCGCCGCTGGGTCTGCACCACCATGAGACCGACCACGACCGTCAGAAGCAGCCCCCCCACCTGAAGCGCCGGAATCCACACGAGCCGCCGGATCGCGGGCGTCTGACCGTAGTGGATCTGGATGAAGCTCGGGTCTCCGACCGGCATGTTCACCTGGTCCAGCTGCCGCGCATACTCCCGGATCCTGAGCTGGCCTTCGGCGGTCCGGTGATCCACCTCGAAGGGTAGGTTCGCCTGCTCCAGCACGGTGTCCCGGGGCCCCATGACGATCAGGGGCACCTGAGTCTCCACGATCATCCGCTGCAGGTTGAAGAGCGCCGTGATCTCGCGTGTGGGCTCCTGGCCGAGCAGCCCCCCCTCCACCTCGGCGAAGATCTGCGACAGCAGCACCGAGTTCTCCTCGACGCGCTGCACGATCTGCTGGGTGTAGAGCAGCCACCAGCCCAACAACAGAACGAAGACCGTCATCAGGGCGACGGGCCACTTGATTCGTGTCACGGGTCCTCGCGGGTCAGATCGGCAGTGTCAGCCGGTCCGTTCCAACGTAGGAGTGCAGCACCTCCGGAAGCGAGACGCTGCCGTCCTCGTCCTGATAGGTCTCCAGGATCGCGGCCACGACCCGCGGGAGCGCCAGGCCGGAGCCGTTGAGGGTATGGACGAACTCCGGCTTCTCCGACTGCTTGCGGCGGAAGCGCAGGTTCGCGCGGCGGGCCTGGTAGTCGGTGAACGTCGAGCAGCTCGAAACCTCGAGCCACTGCTCGACACCCGGAGCCCACACCTCCAGGTCGTACGTCATCGCACTGCTGCTCGTGATGTCACCGGTGGCGAGCGCGAGGCGACGGTGCCGCAGGCCGAGTCGCTGCAAGAGGCTCTCGGCCTCGGAGGTCAACTCCTCCAGGGCCTCCCTGCTCCGCTCGGGAAGCTCGTAGCGGACGAGCTCGACCTTGTCGAACTGGTGTACGCGCAGAAGCCCCCGTGTGTCCTTGCCCGCGGCGCCGGCCTCTCGTCGGAAGCAGGGCGAATACGCCGTGTAGCGGACCGGTAGATCCTCGAGTGCCAGCAGGTCGTCCCGATGCAGGTTCGTCACAGGGACCTCCGCCGTCGGGATCAGCCACAGGTCGTCGCGCTCGGTCCAGTACGCCTCGTCCGCGAACTTCGGAAGCTGGCCCGTGCCGGTCATCGTCTCCGACGTCACCAGGTAGGGTACGCGCAGCTCGGTGTAGCCGTTCTCTTCCGTGTGGACGTCGAGGAAGAAGTTGATCAGACCACGCTGCAGCCGCGCTCCCGCTCCTCGCAGCACGGGGAACCCCGAGCCGGAGATGCGCGCGCCGCCCGCGAGATCGAGGATACCAAGCCGCTCGCCGATCTCCCAATGGGGGAGCGGCGTGAAGTCGAACGCTCGCGCCTCGCCCCACTCCGAGACGACCTCGTTCGCCTCCTCACCTCCGACGGGAACCTCGTCGAGCGGGGTGTTGGGAACACCCAGCAACGTCGACTCGATCTCCTCGTCGCAGTCACGCACGACGTCGTCCAGCGCGCTGATCTCGTCG
>JASFUR010000411.1:0-3554 GCA_050050215.1 Gemmatimonadota bacterium | reverse complement strand
TCGACATCGTCCTGAACACGCACCTCCACTTCGACCATGCCGGGGGCGATACGCTCCTGGACGAGGACGGGACGCTTCGGGTCGCTTTTCCCGGCGCGCGTCATGTCGTGCAGAAGGGTGAGCTCGAGTTCGCCCACAGTCGCAACGAGCGCATCCGGGCCAGCTACATCACCGACAACTTCGATCTGGTCACCGAGCAGGGGCTCTGGGACCTGGTCGAGGGCGTCGCCGAGATCACCGAAGGGGTGAGCGTCGTTCCCACGCCCGGACACACCCCGTTCCATCAGTCGGTGATGATCGAGAGCGACGGGGAGGTGGCCTGTTACCTGGCGGACGTGTGTCCGACCGAAGCCCACCTCCCCCTCCCGTGGATCATGGGATACGACCTCGAGCCTCTCGTGACGCTCGAGTCGAAGCGGGGACTCTGGGAGCGCGCCCTGGCCGAGGATTGGCTACTCGTCTTCGAGCACGATCCGCGCACACCGTGGGGCCGCCTGGATCCGGAGAGGGACAGGCCCGCCCTGCGCTCGGAGTAGGCGGCGTCGGGTGGACGGGATCCAGAGTGAGACGGTCCCGAGAGACCGCGATTTTGGGTATCTTCTCCGCCTATGACCGACCCTTCCAAGACAGCCGTCATTCTCAGCGGACCAGTCCGGACGCCGATCGGGCGCTTCCTCGGGGGGCTGGCTCCACTCACGGCCCCGGAGCTCGGATCGATTGCGGTGCGGGCGGCGGTCGAGCAGTCCGGCATCGACGTCGCCGACGTGGACGAGGTCATCATGGGCAACGTCTTGTCCGCCGGAGCCGGTCAGGCGCCTGCGCGGCAGGCCGCGGTCCACGCGGGGCTGCCTCCGACGATCCCCGCTTTGACCATCAACAAGGTGTGCGGCTCGGGCTTGAAGGCGGTGATGCTCGCCGCCCAGTCCATCAAGGCCGGCGACGCTCGGCTCGTCGTCGCGGGCGGGATGGAGTCCATGTCCAACGCGCCGTACTACGTCCGGGGCCTGCGGCAGGGGGTGAAGTTCGGCAACCAGACACTCGAGGACGGGCTCATCAACGACGGGCTCTGGTGCTCGTTCGGTGCCTGCCACATGGGTGGCCACGCCGAATACACCGCCTCGAAGGCCGGCGTGAGCCGGGAAGAGGCCGACGCGTTCTCGCTGCGGTCGCACCAGAAGGCGGTGGCGGCCATCGAGGAAGGGCGCTTCAAGGACGAGATCGTTCCGGTCGAAGTGCCCGGTAGAAAGGGCCCCACGGTCGTGGACACCGACGAGAGCCCCAGAGCGGACACGTCCCTGGAGGCGCTCGCGAAGCTTCGTCCGGCTTTCCCGAAGGATGCCCCGGACGACATCGAGGAGCTCGTGGTGACCGCGGGGAACGCTCCGGGCCTGAACGATGGGGCCGCGGCGGTAGTCGTGGCGTCGCTCGAGTACGCCCGGGCCCAGGGACTCGAGGTCGAGGCGGTCATCAACGCCTACTCGACCGGGTCGGGGGAGCCGCGGGACCTCTTCTTCGCACCGATCCAGGCGGTCGAGCGACTGATGGAGAAGGAGAGCAAGGCGGTCGACGACTACGACCTGGTCGAGCTCAACGAGGCCTTCGCGGTCCAGGCCATCGCGGACATGCGTGCCCTGGGCATGGATGAAGAACGCGTCAATGTGAACGGCGGCGCGGTCGCGCTCGGCCACCCCATCGGCGCGTCGGGTGCGCGGATCCTCGTGACGCTGCTGAACGCCATGCGACAGCGAGGATCGGCCACGGGTATGGCCGCCCTGTGTCTCGGTGGTGGCAACGCCGTGGCGATGTCGGTCGAAAGGCCCTGACCCCTTCGGCCCGCCCCCGAATGGAGCCGCGCTCGACGCTCGACAAGGTCTTGAGAACCTCGGAGGGCAGGCTCCGGCTGGGCTGGAGGCTGACGCTCTTCGTCGCGATCACCATGGTGGTGATGGTGCTCGTGGGGCTCGTCATGCCCGCCGGGCTCCTCACGGGCTCCTTCGGGCTCCTCGGCGGGGCGCTCTTGGCAGGTGTCACGCTGCTCGCGCTCGACGGCCGCGCTCCGGGGGCGTTGGGCTTCTTCCTGGGGCCCCGGGCCGCCTCGGAGTCGCTGCTCGGCCTCGCTCTGGGCACCTCGGTGGCTTTGCTCGTCGTGGTGGTCCTGTTCGCGATGGGTGGGGTGGGGTGGGCCGCCCAGGACGGCACGGCGCTGGGCTGGCTCACGGGCGCACTGGGCGCGCTGGCGTTCCTCGCGATTCCGGCTGCGGCCGAGGAGGCGCTCCTGCGCGGCTACCCCTTGCAGGCGCTGGCCGAGGCGTGGGGGCCCCTCGGGGCTCTCGCGGCGACCGCGGTGGTCTTCGGCGCTCTGCACCTGTCCAACCCGGGCGTAACGGTCGTCGGGACGGTGAACGTGGCCGTTGCCGGGATCTTCCTGGGCATCGTCTACCTGCGAACGGGCAGCCTTTGGTGGGCGACCGGCGCGCACCTCGGCTGGAACTGGGCACACGGGTATCTGGCGGACGTCCCCGTGAGCGGACTCGAGCTCCTGGATGCGCCGTTGTACGAAGGCTCCATGACGGGGCCCGACTGGATCGGCGGGGGTTCCTTCGGGCCGGAGGGTAGCCTCGTGGCGACGGTCCTCCTGGGGCTCGTGAGCGTGTGGTGTTGGCGAACGGCATGGCTACGACCGAGCGAGGCGGCGATCGCCACCCGCCCGCTCGCCATCCTGGGGGAGAGAAGCGCATGAGCATCGAGCGGATCGTCGTCGTGGGCGCGGGAACCATGGGCAACGGCATCGCGCACGTCGCCGCGCTGCACGATCGGGACGTCACCCTCGTGGACGTGGATCCAGAGGCTCTCGAGCGGGCGCTCGCGAGCGTCGAGAAGAACCTCGGCCGTCAGGTCGACAAGGGCGTGATCGAGCCCGACCGGAAGCCCACGACGCTTGATCGTATCTCGACCGCGACCGACCTCTCGGCGGCGGTGACCGAGGCGGATCTGGTCATCGAAGCCGCCCCCGAGAAGGCCGAGCTCAAATACTCGATCTTCGAGACACTCGACGAGGCCGCGCCCGAGGCGACCATCCTCGCGAGCAACACTTCGTCGATCTCCATCACCGAGATCGCCGCCCGCACGCGGCGACCGGAGCAGGTGATCGGGATGCACTTCATGAACCCGGTGCCGGTCATGCAGCTCGTCGAAGTGATCCGAGGGCTCGCGACGAGCGACGAGACGACGCGCGCGGTGCTCGATCTCGCCGAGGCGCTCGGGAAGACGCCCGTGGAGGTGAACGACTCGCCGGGCTTCGTGTCGAACCGCGTGCTCCTGCCGATGATCAACGAAGCGATCTTCGCCCTCATGGAGGGGGTCGCCGAGCCCGAGGCGATCGACACGGTCATGAAGCTCGGCATGAACCACCCGATGGGCCCGCTCACGCTGGCCGACCTCATCGGGCTCGACACGTGTCTGAGCATCCTGGAGGTGCTGCACCGGGAGATCGGCGACGACCGGTACCGTCCATGTCCGCTGCTGCGGAAGTATGTGGCCGCGGGATGGCTGGG
>JASFUR010000410.1:0-3581 GCA_050050215.1 Gemmatimonadota bacterium | reverse complement strand
GGGCGGCGAGGTCGTCGCCGTTCGTGACGTCTCCTTGCAGATCGCCAAGGGGGAGTGCGTGTGCCTCATCGGCGGGAGTGGGTGCGGCAAGACGACGACGCTGCGTCTCATCAACCGGCTTCTGGAACCGACGTCCGGCCGCGTGCTGGTCGGCGGGGAGGACACGGCCGGGCTCGATCCGATACGGCTGAGGCGCAGGATGGGGTACGTCGTGCAGAGCGGCGCGCTCTTCCCGCACCTCACGGTCCGCGGGAACGTCGAGTTGCTGTGTCGCGTCGAAGGGTGGTCGAGCGACCGGACCACGGAGCGCGCAGACGAGTTGCTGCGACTGGTGCGGCTCCCTCCCGAGGACTTCGCGGCGCGCTTCCCCTCCGAGCTGTCGGGGGGTCAGCGTCAGCGTGTCGGCGTCGCCCGGGCTCTGGCGCTCGATCCCGAGATCCTGCTCATGGACGAGCCGTTCGGTGCGCTGGATCCCGTGACCCGGCGCGAGGTCCAGGAGGAATTCCTGGAGCTCGAGGGCCAGGTCGACAAGACCACCGTCATCGTGACGCACGACCTCAACGAGGCGTTCCTGCTCGGAGACCGGGTCGCCCTCATGGCGGAGGGTGAGATCCTGCAGGTGGGCACGCTCGACGACTTCAGGACCGCGCCCGCCGGGCCGAGGGTGGAGCACTTCCTGGAGCTCCATCTGGAGGGGACCCGTGCGGAGCCGTAGCGCGGCCGCTGCCTTGGCACTCGCCGTCCTGCTCGGCTTCGGGCAGGCGTGGCGACCGAGCTCGGCCTCGGCGCAGGAGGGTGGGCGCATCGTCGTAGGCAGCAAGAACTTCACCGAGTCGGCGATCCTCGGGGAGATTATGGCGCAGCTCCTCCGCGACCGCACCGATCTCGAGGTCGTCCACCGACAGAGCCTCGGGGGCACGCTGGTGTGTTTCCAGGCGCTCCGCTCCGGGGAGATCGATCTCTATCCCGAGTACACCGGCACCGGGTGGTCCATCATTCTCGAGGAGCCGGAGCGGATCGACGACCGACTGCGCGCCTACGTGCACGTGGATCGCGAGTTCAGGGAGCGGTACGGGCTCGAGTGGCTGTCGCCGTTCGGCCTCAACAATACGTACGCCCTGGCAATGGACCGCAGCCGGGCGGAGGAGCTCGGCGTCACGCGCATCTCGGATCTCATCGAGGTCGGCCCGCAGCTCGACGCCGGATTCAGCATCGAGTTCACGAACCGTCAGGACGGATGGCCGGGCCTCCGCGACTTCTACGGCATCGAGCTGGGAAGGATGCGTGCGCTCGAGCACGGTCTGGCTTACGAGGCCATCGACGCGGGGGCCATCGATCTGATGGACGCGTACAGCACGGACGGGAAGCTCCTGAGGTTCGATCTGCGTGTGCTCGACGACGACCGCGGCTTCTTCCCACCATACAACGCGGCCCCGCTCGTGCGTGAGGAGACGCTCGCCGAGCATCCCGAAGTGCAGGACGTGCTCGAGCTGCTCGCCTTCCGCGTCACGAACGACCGCATCATCGAGCTGAACGACGCGGTCGAGTCGGAAGGGGAAGATCCGGCGGCGGTGGCCCGGAGCTTCCTGGTGTCGGAGGGCCTGATCGGGGAGTCGGCCGAGGTGGTCTCCACCGGAGCCTCCCGGAGCGAGGGGAGCTTCCTGCGCTTCTTCGTGGGACGCTGGCGCGAGACGGCCCGTCTGAGCGTGGAGCACCTCCAGCTCACGCTCATCGCAGTCCTTCTGGCGACGCTCCTGGCCGTGCCCCTGGGCATCTGGGTCACCAGACATCCGCTGGCGGAGCGTCTCACGCTGAGCGGTGCGGGCGCGATCCAGACGGTGCCCAGCCTGGCGCTTCTCGCCTTCATGATCGCCGTTCCGGGGCTCGGCCTGTCGGTGCGGTCGGCCATCGTGGCGCTCTTCCTCTACTCGATCCTGCCGATTCTCAGGAACACGCACACGGGCATCCAGGGCGTCGATCCCGAGCTGCTCGACGCCGCGAAGGGCCTGGGGCTCACGCCGCGCCAGATCCTCGTGAAGATCCAGCTTCCGATCGCCACACGCACGATCCTGGCCGGGGTACGCACGGCGACCGTCATCAGCATCGGCATCGCGACACTCGCCGCATTCATCGGCGCCGGCGGCCTCGGTGAGCCGATCGTGACGGGGCTCTACCTCAACGACACGCGGCTCATTCTCGCGGGTGCGCTCCCGGCTGCGGTGCTCGCGTTGGTGGCCGACTACCTACTCGGCCGGCTCGAGCGCTTCCTCACCCCCAGGGGTCTCCTCTCCGCCGACGGGTGAGGTCGGTGGGACCGGCGTGGCAGGGATCTCGAGTGTGATCTCGGTCCGCTGAATGACGCGATCGCTTCCCATGGTAGCATTCGGGACGATCGAGTCCGCGCGCTGGAAGAAGTAGTCACCCAGCACGTCCCGCGGTCGAAGATGGTGCTCCAGGACGACGATGCGCGTCTGGCGTGCGTCGGCCGGCACGGAGAGTCCCACGTGCAGGGTGCCGCCCTCGGGGACCCCCCAGTGGACCAGGCGGCGGGTTGGAATCCCGCCCACGGGCCACGTCGCGTTGCCGACGCCGATCACTTCTGCGGCGTCATCCGGAATCGCTATCCCGATCATCTCCCCTCTGAGCCCGGACCGGACGTTCAGGTCCAGCTCCCGACGGTCCCCGGCGGGGGTGCCCGACTCGAGGGTCACAGCGGGTGGGGCGATCTCGGTATCCGGCCCGGTGCCGGCGATCTGGTAGAGGTCGTCCGGACCGACGAGGAGGACGCCGGGATCGGTCGAGCCCGTCGGCGGGTCTCCGACCCAGGAGCGGGCCCACTCCTCACCGGCGCCCGGAATCGTGAGCCACTGGCCGAGCACGCGACGGGCCGTGGTCGTGTCCGTATCCGTTTCGTTCCCGCGCAGGATCGGGTCGGTGCTGGCGGCCTCGTCGGTCAGGTACACCAGCGTCGTCGGCTCGGGGTGATCGACGGCGCCCTGCACCGAGGGGAGATACAGGCCGACGAGCGCGCCAGCCGCCGCCACGCCGACGAGCGGAGTGGCCCAGATGCGTGGGCGCTGCAGCCAGTCCATGAGCGGCAGCAGAAGCAGGGCCGAGAGGCCCAGGAGGGCCCCGAGGGAGGCGGCGCTCCGAAGCGTCATCGTCAACGCCGCGGTCTCGAGGCTCGGCACTACCAGGACGACGATCGCCGCCGAGAGGACGAGCACGATCGCCCAGGTCCACACGCTGCTGCCGCGTCTCGGCCCGAGCACGGTCGGGAGAAGCGCGGCCACGAGCGCGATCCCGACCGGCCACTGAGCGGCAGGAGCGGCGGCCGGCGTGGCGAAGGTCAGCCATCCCACGTAGGCGAGGGGCACGGCGAGCCCGCCGAAGAGCACTTCGTCCCAGCGGCACCAGCGCCGCACGATGCCGTACAGGAGGCTGGTCAGCGCGACCGCGAGGAAGGCGAGGGCAAGCACGTGGGGCGCGTCATGGTAGAACGCGGTCGACAGCAGCCCGTACTCCGCATGCAGGCCGCCGACCATGCGGAGGAGGGTCGACCCGGCGAGCGCGGAGAGACC
>JASFUR010000409.1:0-3582 GCA_050050215.1 Gemmatimonadota bacterium | reverse complement strand
GCGGCGTGCTCGTCGTGGGCGCCTCGGCGACGGGTCTTCAGCTCGCCGACGAGATCCACCGATCGGGTCGCCCCGTCACCCTCGCCGTGGGCGAGCACGTGCGGATGCCGCGCGTCTACCGCGGCCGCGACATCCAGTACTGGATGGACGCGGTCGGACTGCTCGACGAGCGCTACGACGCCGTGGACGACATCGGGCGAGCCCGCCGCGTTCCGTCGCCGCAGCTGGTCGGGACCGCCGAGCGGGCCACCCTCGATCTGAACGGGCTCACGCGGCGCGGCGTGCGGATCGTCGGGCGGCTCGCCGGGCTGCGCGACGGCGTCGTGCAGCTCTCCGGCTCCCTTCGCAACGTGTGCCAGCTCGCCGATCTCAAGATGAACCGGCTGCTCGACGGAATCGACCGGTGGGCGCGTGAGACCGGCCGGGCCGACGGGCTCCCCGCCCCCGAGCGGTACGAGCCGACGCGCGTGGAGCCGTCGCCGCGCCTGAGCCTCGACCTTCGACGGGGCGAGATCCGCACCATCGTGTGGGCGACCGGATCACGTCCCGACTACTCGTGGCTCGACGCGCCCGTGTTCGATCGCCGGGGGCGGCTCCGGCACGATGGCGGTGAGGTCGTCGGTGCGCCGGGGCTCTACGTCCTCGGTCTGCCGTTCCTCCGACGCCGCAAGTCGAGCTTCATCCATGGCGCCGAGGACGACACGCGTGAGCTCTGCGATGCGCTCGTCGGGCATCTCGATCGGGTCCGTCGCGCGTGCTCGTTGTCGGCCAGCGCGTGACGGCGACATCGTCGCCGGCCCGCGCCCGCGTGCGGGCCGGCGCTTCCGAGCGGCCGGTCCGCCGGCTCAGTCCGCCCGAAGCACGCTGAAGTTGGCCAGCTCGAAGTACGCCATGATGCCGAAGAAGGCGACACCCCAGGCCGCGTGATACCGCGGACTCCCGACGCGAGCGGCGACGAGCGAGCCCGCGATCAACACCGCCCAGATGACCACGATCGTGACCCCGAAACCACCGAGTCCCATCTGCATCTTCAGGCGCGTGTCGATCACGTCGACGAGGACGGTGAACGCCCAGAGCAGGAAGAAGGGACGCCGGTTCTCGTAGTAGATCGACCTGAAGTCCGCCGCCTCGTCGATCCCGGTCGGGAACAGGATCGCGCACAGCAGGTACAGACAGATGGCGTAGAGGAGCACGAAGAAGTAGAGGACGAGCCGCCACTCCTCGACGGCGCTCCAGCGCCACACGAACCACCAGAAGTAGACGATGAAGTGGAAGACGTTCCACGTCCACAGCAGGTGGATCCAGTAGGCGCGGTGCCGGCTGCCGGCGACGAAGAGCCCGGCGACGCCGCTCAGCAGGTGGACGACGCCGAGGCCGGCGATCACCGCGACGAGCACCGCCACGTATTCGAACTGGGACATCCGTCTCCCGGCCCGCCGGTCGCGCGGCGCGCGCGCTCCGGGAGGCACGATCCGATCCGGGCCCGATCCCCATACCATCGCACGCGAGCCGGGGCCCGCGAGCGGTCGGGGCGCCCTCATCCGGTCGGGGGCCCGACCCCCCGGAAATCGTCCCGATCGGCTCGTCGGGTCCGGCGGAGACCGCCCGATCCGCCCCGATCCGGCCCTACACTGGGCCGGCCGGCGTCCCGCCGGCGGGAGGACGGCCCCATGCTGCGTCGGATCGTGATCGGAGTCGGCGTCCTGATCGCGCTGCTCGTCGCCTTGCCCGTGCTGAGCGCGCTGATCTCGCTCGACTGGAGCCGCGCCCACACGAAGGCCACCGAGGCCCTCCCGCTCTTCACGGAGTCGCCCGGGGACGGCCTCGTCCGGATCCCCGCCGGCGGCCTCGAGTTCCGCGCGCGCGTCGCAGGCCTCCGGTCGGACGGGCCGAACGTCGTGCTCCTGCACGGATTCCCGGCGACCTCCGCGATGTGGGTGCCGGTGATCGACGCCCTCGCGGCGCAGGGCTATCGCGTGGTCGCGTACGATCAGCGGGGCTACAGCCCGGGCGCCCGTCCGGAAGGCGTCGCGGCGTACACCGTGGACCACACCTCCGACGACGTCGTGGCCGTCGCCGATGCCGTGGGGTTCGATCGGTTCCACCTGATCGGCCACGACTGGGGGTGCGTGGCGGGCTGGGTGACCGCGGTGCGCCATCCCGAGCGGATCGTCTCCTTCGGTGGCATCTCGATTCCCCACGTCGGGGCGATGATCGACGAGCTCAGCGGCGAGCTCCCGACGTACATCCGGATCTTCAACCTGCCGGGCGTCTCCGAGCTGACGCTCTCCGCGGCGGGCTTCCGCCAGCTCGGGCGGGCGCTTCCCGACGTCGAGCCCCTCCATGCGGAGGCCGTGGCGGCGCTCTCCGAGCCGGGCGCCCTGACGGGCGCCCTGAACTGGTACCGGGCCATTCCCCGGAGCTTCGGCTCGCTCGAGGTGGACAGCTATGCGGTGGATCTCCCGGTCCTCTTCGTCTGGGGCGAGCGGGAGCCCTGGGTGACCCCCGAGCGGCTCGACGCCCAGCGGGCCCTGATGCGAGGCCCGTACGAAGAGGTCGAGCTCGATGCCGGCCACTGGGTGGTCGAGGACCAGCCCGACGCCGTCGTCGGGCATCTCCTCGCACACCTGGCGCGCGCCGAGGCGGGCTGAACGGCGCGGCGGATGGCGCCTCGGGCCCGGTGGAAGCCATTCGCCCCCCGCGACCGATCGTGGCATTCTCCGCCCCATGGAGAAGAATGCGAAGCTCGTCCTCGGCGACGAGGAGGTGGAGCTGCCGATCGTCGTCGGCAGCGAGAACGAGATCGGAATCGACATCTCGAAGCTCCGGCAACGCACGGGGGCCGTCACCCTCGATCCGTCCCTGGCGAACACCGGTGCGTGCGAGAGCGCCATCACGTACATCGACGGCGAGCGGGGCATCCTCCGCTACCGCGGCTACGACATCGCGGATCTGGCCGAACACGCGAGCTTTCCCGAGGTCTGCCACCTGCTCATCCACGGCCGCCTGCCGACGCGGCCGGAGCGCGAGGAGTTCCGCGAGCGCCTCACCATGCACACGCTCGTCCACGAGGACATGAAGATCTTCTTCGAGGGCTTCTCGCAGCACGCGCATCCCATGGTGATCCTGTCCGCCATGGTCGCGTCGCTCTCCGCCTACTATCCCGCGGAGGAGACGCCCGAGGAGATCGACCTCAACATCATCCGGCTGCTCGCCAAGGCGAAGACGATCGCCGCCTTCTCGTACAAGAAGTCGATGGGGCAGCCGTTCATGTACCCCCAGAACGATCTCACCTACCTCGAGAACTTCCTCTACATGATGTTCGCGGTGCCCTGCGAGCCGTACGAGGTGAGCCAGACGGTCCGGCACGCGCTCAACAAGCTCATGATCCTGCACGCGGACCACGAGCAGAACTGCAGCACCACCACCGTGCGCACCGTCGGCAGCGGCGGCGCGAACCTCTTCGCGTCGATCTCGGCCGGGATCAGCGCGCTCTGGGGCCCGCTCCACGGCGGGGCCAACCAGGCCGTGATCGAGATGCTGGCCGCCATCCGGGACGAAGGCATGACGGGTCGGCAGTTC
>JASFUR010000408.1:0-3582 GCA_050050215.1 Gemmatimonadota bacterium | reverse complement strand
GCAAGCCGGCTGCGCCAGCCTTCGGCGTCGACCCCCGAGCCATCCCAGCCGACCTGGAACTCGGTAGCGGTCTTCATCCAGCCCGGATTCAGATACGGATCGTGATAGTCGAAATGCACGATCCCGAAGTGCCCATGCGCATCGACGCGTCGTGGCTCCTCCACCGGCAATACGGCGAAGCCGATCTCTCCGCGGAGTCCGGATGCGGGATTGAATTCGATGCTGCCGTCGTCGGGTAGAAGCCGCAGGCCGTAGTACCCGACCTCCGGTCGGTCGGCCGGAGACTCGACCGCAGTCGGCTCGTCCAGGGGCAACGGCCGCGCCGATGCGAGAGCCCGTCCGCGGAAGTCGACCCATTGATATGCGAGCGCCGGCTCCGGCGAGCCGAAGACGAGCTCCGCCTCGACCGTGACCATGAACGGCTCGCCGGGGGCAAAGACGTTGTAGGGATTGTCGGCTCGGACGTTGACCTCGACCGAGGCCGAGGGCGCCCGTGGGGAGGATCGGATCACGATAGCCGCGCCTACGGCGACAGCCGTCAACGCCACGAGAAGAGTGGCCGTCGGTCGCACGCTCATCGAGCGGCGGTCAGGTCGCCGTCACGCATGAGCGACGGACTGCGTGGCCATCTAACATGCCGGGCCTCACTCCGACCTGCGCTCCCGCGTCGTATCGGGGCGCGAGTGGCACGAGCGGAAGAACGATCCTTTTCTCTGCGGCTGTGATGAACCTAACGTTGGAACAGGGCAGGCCGCCAAGATCCGGCAGACTCGCTCTGCCTCCAGACCAATGGACTGTCCAGACAAGTCTGCCCGGGTTCACCAGCTGACCGCGATGTATTCAAAGGACTGATGGAGACGATTGTCTACCGTTCGCTGGACGAAGCGGAAACAGCCTGGCGCGACTTCGAGGCGACCGCCGAGTGTTGGCCGTTTCAGAGCTTTGACTTCGTCTCCGCGTGGCATCGTACGATCGGGCGCGCCAAGGGTGTGGAGCCCTGCATCGCGCTCGTGGTCGACTCCAACGACACGCCCGTGATGCTGCTTCCCCTCGGGCTGGAGAAGCGCGGACCCTTCCGGCGCTTGAGCTGGCTCGGCGGCCGCATGGCCGACTTCAAGGGGCCTCTGTTGGCTCGGGACTTGGGCGAGGGTGTGACAGGAGGGCAATTCGAGAAAACCTGGGACGCGATCCGAAAAGCTCTCCCGGCGCACGACTTCGTCGTGTTCGATGCACAGCCGGATGTGATCGGGACCCAACGGAACCCCTTCGCGACCTTGTCGAAGCGCCTTCACCCGAGCGCGTCGCACTACACGCTGTTGGAGGGCGACTTCGATTCCTTTCTCGCGTCGAAACGCTCCGGCAAGAGTCGATGGCGGATGCGGCGCAAGTATCGATTGCTCGAGGAGCTCGGCGAGGTTGAGTTCGTGGTTCCGACGACAGACGCAGAGATCGAATCGATCATGTGGGCTGTCTTCGAGCAGAAGTCGCGCGTCTATCGTGAGCTCGGAGTCAGGAACCTCTTCGCAGAACCCGAGTGCCGTGAGTTCTGCCTCTCGTTGGCGAAGAGCAGCTCGCCCGGAGGACTCGCGCACCTGAGCGCGTTGAAGTTGGACGGCGAGATCATCGCCGCTCATTGGGGTTTGGTATTTCGGAGGCGGTTCTACTTCCTGTTTCCGAGCTATGCAGAGGGAGACATTCAGCGGTTGTCCCCGGGCGTCAGCTTGCTCCAACACCTGTTTCAATGGTGCTTCGAGCACGGTGTGCAGGCCTTCGACTTCACGGCAGGCGATGAGCAATACAAAGAGCGTTGGTGTGATCGGGAACTCGAGCTCTACTGCCACTTTCAGGCGACCTCGTTGCCTGGGTTGGCGCCAGCGGGAGTGAGCTCGGCCGCGACGGCTGTGAAGGGAGTGATCAAGAGGTCGGAGGTTCTGTGGCCGGTTGCCGAACGAGTCCGCTCAGCCCTCGGTAGAGGCCGGTCGCTAATCCGGTCCCGTCGCCGTGACACTCCCTAGGCGACGAGACTCTCCATGGTAGGGCTAAGAGCCCTGGGCCGGCTGGCTCGGCGCTACAGCCACCTCAACTGGGCGCTGGCCGACCAGGCCCTGGTCAGTGGCTCCAACGTCCTGACGGGCGTCCTGCTCGCACGATTCCTCGGTACCGAGGGGTTCGGCGTATACACGCTGGCGTGGGCCGTCCTGCTGTTCGTGGCGAGCATACATTTGCCGCTCATCGTCGGATCGATGATGAGCATCGGCGCGAAGCAGAGCAGGGCCGAAGCGCCGGCGTATTTCGGTGCCGTCATCGTCCAGAACCTGGTGTTCTCGGTTCTCGGTACTCTGCTCGTGCTAGGGGGCGTTCTGCTCGCGCATGTCCTCTTTCCGGAATGGAACATCGGGCGGTTGGCCCTGCCGATCTCGGCCGCGACGTTCGCGACCACCTGGCAAGAGTTCTTCCGTCGCTACTTCTATACGCGGGATCGTGCCGCGACGGCGGCCATGCTGGATGCGGTTCGGTACATCGGTCAGATCAGCGCCTTGTTGTTTCTGTTCGTTGGCCTACCGGGTGTCCTCGACAGTCGGGGCGCGCTCTGGGTCATCGCGGGGGCGGCGGCGCTACCCGCGCTGCTGAGCACCTTCTCACTCGGTCAGATCGAGTTCCGTTCCGAGGTGATGGCGTCGATCACGTCCCGCAACTACCGGTCGGCCAAGTGGATGGTCGTGTCGGCACCCCTGGAGTGGGCGAGCGAGTATGTCTTCTTCTTCGTGACGGGCTCGGTTCTCGGTACGGGCGACGTCGGCGCTCTGCGCGCGACCCAGAACGTCGCGGCGATGACGTCGCTTCTGTTCCTTAGCCTCCTGAACGTGGTGCCTCCCGGCGCCGCGCGGCACTATCAAGAGGGCGGCATCGGAGCGATGAATGCCTATCTACGTCGTGTCACTCTGATGGGAGCAACCGCTACGGTCGCGGTATGCCTGGTGCTCGCCACCTTTCCGGAATTCTGGCTGGGCCTACTCTTCGGCAGTGAGTTCGTCGGATATGGTGAGCTCGTTCGCTGGTGGGCCCTGGTGTACACGGTCAACTTCTTTGCGCTGCCTCTGCGATCCGGACTGCGCGCGCTGGAGCGAACGCGGCCCGTCTTCATCTCTCGCCTCGCCGGTACTGTCTTCGCAGCCGCGGCTGCAGGTATCTTGATCTCCCGAATGGGGCTGCGCGGTGCGCCGATCGGCGTGCTCGGAACCAAGGCGATTCTCGTATCGTTGCTTTGGTGGCTCTTCATGCGGTCCGGTCGCCGGGACTCGACATCGTTGATCCGCGCATGATCCACATGGCACAGCCCACCGTTCCTGCGGTCATCCTCAGTGGCAACCTCGGCACGCCAACCGGCAAGTGGTCTATCAACGAGCCGGCGCTGGCACTCGCCCGTAGCCTCGGGCGCAGGGACGTCCCCGTCTATCGCTTCCACCCCGACCGGTCGCTGGTCGACCTGACATCCCGGTACTGCACCCACGTACCCTGTCCGAACCTGTACGACGACCCAGCAGGGCTCGTTGAAGCGCTGGTGCGGTTCGCCGGCGATCA
>JASFUR010000407.1:0-3585 GCA_050050215.1 Gemmatimonadota bacterium | reverse complement strand
TCGTGATCCGCGGAAGCCTCCGCCGCCCGGTCGCGATCACGATGGCGTACACGTCCATCGCCCTGCTCGGCATCGCGGCGTGGCGCAACATCCCGATCGAGATGCTCCCCGACGCGGAGCTTCCGCGTCTGACGATCAGCGCGACGTGGCCGGGCTCCTCGCCGGAGACCGTCGAGGCGTTCCTGACCGCCCCGCTCGAGGCGACGGTCCAGCAGGTGCGAGGCGTCGAGCGCATCGTGTCGACGTCGAGCGAGGCGAGCTCGCAGATCGAGGTCGAGTTCTCTCGCGACGCCGACATGGACTTCGCGCGCCTCGACCTGTCGGAGCGCCTCGCGACCCTGGAGGAGACGCTGCCGCCGACGGTGAACCGGGTGAACCTGCAGCCGTACGTGCCCCGCGAGTTCGAGGAGCAGAACCGGCCCTTCATGAGCTACACGTTCACGGGCCCCTATACGCTCGAGGCGCTGCGACAGCATCTCGACGAGGTCGTGGCGCCCGAGCTCACCCAGATCGAAGGCGTGTCGCTGGTGAGCATCTCCGGCGGGCGGGACCGGCTCCTGGAGATCGAGCTCGACGAAGCGGAGATCGCCGCGCTCGGTCTGACGCCCTACCAGGTCCGCCAGGCGATCCTGGGGCTGGACCTGGTGCAGGAGGCCGGCGCGATCCGCGAGGGTGGCGACCAGCGCACGATCACGATCGTGAACCGCGCGGCCGACGCGGCCGACGTGCGCAGCGCGGTCATCGCCGCCGTGGGCGGGACGCCGGTGCTCGTCGACGACGTCGCGATCGTCTACGATACGTTCGAGGAGCCGACCCAGCTCGCCCGTATCGACGGCAGGCCCACGGTCGCCTTCTTCCTGGTGAAGGAGATCGGTGCCAACACCGTCCGCGTGGCGGATGCCGTGAAGGAGCGCATCGGCGAGCTCGAGGTGCTCAACCCCTACGGCTCCCGCTTCATCCTCAGCGATGATCAGAGCGAGGACATCCGGACGCAGCTCTCCGATCTGAGGACCCGCGCGATCTTCAGCGCGCTCGTCATCCTCCTCGTGCTCGTGCTCTTCCTGCGCTCGTTCCGCTCCGGTGCGCTCGTCTTCGCGACCATCATCTTCAGCGTGCTCATCGCGCTGAACCTCATCTACTTCGGCGGGCTGACGCTGAATCTGCTCACGCTGATGGGGCTGGCGATGGGCTTCGGCCTCATCGTCGACAACTCGATCGTGGTGCTCGAGAACGTCTACCGGCGGTGGCAGGGCGGAGAGGCCCCGGCCGAGGCGGCGGAGCAGGGCGCGCGCGACGTCGTGCTGCCGATCCTGGCGTCGACGGCCACGACGCTCATCGTGTTCGTCCCGTTCGTCTATCTCCAGGGTGAGCTGCGCGTATACTACGTGCCGTTGGCGATCGTGGTGGCGCTTACACTGATCGCGTCACTGCTCGTGGCGTTCACGTTCATCCCGTCCGTGTCGGCCAGGATCCTGGCGATCGGCTTCCGTGGCCAGGCCCAGGCGGCGGACGGTCAGGCCAAGTCGCCGCTTTATGTGCGCTTCTATTCGGACCTGGTGTCGTTCAACCTGCGGCATCCGTTCCTGGCCATCTTCGTCACGCTCTGTGTCTTCGGTGGCACCTACTACCTCTTCGACGCGCACGTGACGACGCGTGCGATCTG
Organism: Gemmatimonadota bacterium; assembly: GCA_050050215.1. Classification (GTDB taxonomy): domain Bacteria; phylum Gemmatimonadota; class Gemmatimonadetes; order Longimicrobiales; family Gaopeijiaceae; genus UBA2982. The sequence continues at coordinate 1,922 of JASFUR010000407.1, read as the reverse complement.
GGGTGGCGGCGCGCCCCAGAGCTCCTTCGTCGACATCAACATCCGATTGCCACGCGGCTCCAACCTGGAGCGCACGAATCAGCTGGCCGGGTACTTCGAGGAGCGGCTCGCGGTGATGCCGGACCTGGAGGAGTACACGACCCGTGTGACCCAGACCTTCGGCCAGATCCACATCACGTTCCCGGACTCGCTGGAGAACACGCAGGTCCCGCTCGCGATCAAGGAGCAGCTGACCGCGTTCAGCTACTCGTTCACCGGCGCCGAGGTGAGGGTCTACGGCATCGGACCGTCGTTCTACGGCGGTGGGGGCGCATCGCCGAACTATTCGATCCAGGTGCTCGGCTACAACTACCTCCAGGTCCGTGACATCGCCGAGGACGTGGGGCGCCGGCTGCGCGTGAACAGCAGGGTCGTGAACGTGGATACCAACTCGGCGGGGCGCTTCTACAACCGCGACCGCGCCTCCGAGTTCGTGGTGCACCTGAACAGGGACCAGCTCACGCAGCATGGTCTCACGGTGCAGGACGTCGTGGGCGGTATCAGCGCGGCTACGGCCGGAAGCAACGTCGGGTCGGTCAAGCTCGGCGGCGAGGAAGTCGACTTCGACGTGAAGCTCGAGGACAACCGAGACGTCGATCTCGTCGAGCTGCGCGAGACGCTCATCCAGACCCCCGGCGGTCGCCGCATCCGGCTGGGCGACATCATGAGCGTGGAGAACCGCGAGATCCTGTCGACCATCCGGCGGGAGAATCAGCAGTACGAACGGACAGTGGCCTACGAATTCCGGGGGCCCCGGGCGCTCGGGGACCTGGTGCACGAAGCGACGATCGCATCGGTCGCTGTGCCGCCGGGATACACCGTGCACGAAGGAGAGTCGAACTTCTTCATCAGCCAGGAAGAGCAGAACCAGATCTGGTTCGTCATCGGCATCTCCCTGCTGCTCATCTACATGGTCACGGCGGCGCTCTTCGAGTCGCTGCTGCAGCCGCTCTGCGTGATCCTGACCGTCCCCATGGCCCTCATCGGGGTCTACCTGATCTTCTTCTACACGCAGGCGCCGTTCACCAGAGAGGCCTACGTCGGGGTGATCATGATGTTCGGCATCGTGGTCAACAACGCGATCCTGCTCGTCGACCATGTGAACCAGATCCGTCGCCGGGAGCCCGCGACGCCGCTCGGGGACGCGATCCTGCGCGGGACACTCGAGCGCGTGCGGCCGATCCTCATGACGACCGTGACCACCGTGCTCGGCCTCCTGCCGCTCGTCCTGTTCGGCGAGGGCGCCGGAAGCAACATCTGGGACGCGCTCGCCCTCGTGCTCATCGGCGGGCTCCTGTCGTCGACGCTCTTCGTGCTGACGCTGACGCCGGCCCTGTATCAGCTGGTGGTGGGCGGGCTGGGCCGGCGACCGGTGGCGCGAGTGAAGCCTTCGGTGGAGGCGGTGCCCGTGGGGTAGGCCAGGGGGGGACCGGAAGCGTAGCCCGAGCGTGGGCGCTCGGACTGATCGTCGTGAGCGCCTGCGCGGAGCAGGCAAGCGAGCGGCTCGAGCCCAAGGTAGAGGTCGTCGACGGGGTCGAGATCGCGACGTTGCCCCCGCTCCCCGATCTGCTCGACTCGGAGCACGTGTGGAGCCTCGAGACCCTCCGGGAGGTGCGCACTGTGCTGCCGGGAGTCGAGGACCCGATCCTCTTCGATCCCACCGGGCTCGTCGTCCTCCGAAGCGGTGAGCTTCTCGTGCACGATCCCCCGGCGGACCGCCCGCTCGTCATTCTCGACCCGGACACTGAGACCGTCCTGGCGCGCTTCGGCAGCAAGGGCCGCGGGCCCGGTGAGGTCAGCCAGCTGCTGGCGCTAGCAGAGGCGCCCGACGGGACTCTGGCCGTCTTCGATTACGGGAATCGCCGCGTGCACCACTACGGGTT
>JASFUR010000406.1:0-3590 GCA_050050215.1 Gemmatimonadota bacterium | reverse complement strand
CTCGAAGGAGCCGTGTCACCGTATCTGCGGCGCATCGCCGTCCAGGGCCGGGGCCGCATGACCGTGGTTCCGGTGGACGAGATCCAACACATCGTCGCAGCCGGCGTATATGCCGAACTGCACACGCCCAGCGAGATGCACCTCGTGCGCACCCCGTTGACCATGCTGGAGGAGCACCTCGATCCCGAGCAGTTCTTCCGGGTCCACCGCTCGGCGATCGTCAAGCTGGACGAGGTCGTAGCGCTGATCCGTGAGGGCGGTGGGAGTTGCCTCGTTCAGCTCAGAGACGGGACCACGCTCCCGGTGGCACGCTCACGCCGGGAGGAGCTCGAGGTGAGGCTCGGGCGGATCTAGCTCCACCCACAACAGACCCGTGCCCCTGGCAACACCGCCGTGCGATTCATGCACTGGCGGGAAGCGTGCGGACGCCGTAACTCCTTAATGTTCATGGTCGTATACCCGAGACTCACACGGGAGACCCTCCGATGAGTATGCACCGCTTGGCCGCAGCCGCGGCCGTGGCCTTGCTATGGGCGCCTGTGCCGACGACGGCCCAGACCAACTACGTCAGCCACGATCCGCGCGTGCCCCACCAGCCGCACCTCTTCGCGGCGGCCGACTTCGGCATCCGTCCCACCGAGGTCACGTTCAACAAGGACATCGCGCCGATCCTTGAGCGGAGCTGCATCGGATGCCACCGCAGCGGCGGGGCCGGCCCGATGGCGCTGACGAGCTATGCGGAGGCCCGACGCTACGCCCAGAGGATCAAGGACCGCACGGCGATCCGGGACCGGATGGGCGCGATGCCCCCGTGGTACGTGGAGAAGGACGTCGGCATCCAGCACTACATCGGCGATCCGTCGCTCTCCGACGAGGATCTCGCCAAGATCCAGGCATGGGTCGACAACGGTGCACCGGAGGGCAGGCCCGAGGACCTGACGGTGCAGCTGCAGAAGGAGACGGTCGACGGGTGGCGCATCCACCCCGACCTGGTCGTCGAGTCCAGCGAGGTCTTCATGGAGGGCGGTGCGCCGGACTGGTGGGGTGAGATCGAACCGATCGACATCCCCCTCGAGGAAGATCGGTACGTGAAGGCCATCGAGATCCGCGAGGTCAATGACGTCCCCGCGGAGGGCACGGGCCGCCACACGGTCGGCGGCAAGTGGGTCTTCCACCATCTGATCTATCGCACCGAAGTTCCGGGCGGCTCCAGGGAGGACCGGACCGGTTGGCCGGTCCATGAAGTGGGCCGCAACCCCGACTACTTCCCCGAGGAGTCGGGCCGCCTGCTCAAGGCCGGCTCGCAGATCATGTCGGAGTCGGCACACCTGCACTCCACCGGCATCGACACACACGCACGGCTCCAATTCGGATTCGAGCTCTATCCGGAGGGATACGAGCCGAAGTACCCGAACGCGCGCATCAGCACCTCGGACGGCCTGAACATCTCGATCGTCCCCGAGGAGCGCGGCCAGGAGCTCGACGCCTACACGGTGCTCGAGAACAACATCAAGATCATCGCATTCGAGCCGCACCTCCATGCGCCGGGCGACAGGATGTGCCTCGAAGCGATCTGGAAGCAGGACATCGAGACGCTCACCTGCGTCGGCTACGACCACAACTGGGTGCGCACGTACTCCTATGCGGAGAACTACGAGCCGCTGCTGCCGAAGGGCACGATCCTGCATATCCGCGGCTATATGAACAACACGGACTCCAACCCGAACATCCCGGACCCACGCAACTGGCAGGGCTCGGGCAACAGGTCGGTGTCGAACATGTTCATGGACCTGGGTTTCCAGGTCCGCATGACCGACGAGGAGTTCGTCGCGGAGATGGCGCACCGACGTGAGGTGATGGGCGTCGATGTGAACGACCATATCATCGGATGCCCCCTGTGCATGGCGATGATCCCACCACTCCCGCCGAAAGAAGAGGCCGAGGAGAGCCCATCGGAGAGCGAAGCGGTGGCGAACCCCGCTGACCGGGAGCCGTAAGGGATGCGCGACACGAGGATGTGGCTGCTGGCCGTCGCCGTCCTGGCCTTCGCGGCCCAGGACGCGGTGGCCCAGCGGTCGTACAACGAGGATCAGCCCATCTATCCGGCGTACGAGGGCTGGGTCCGCAATGCCGACGGCTCGCTGAGCATGCTCTTCGGCTACATGAATCAGAACTGGGAGCAGGAGATCGACGTGCCGATCGGTGAGGACAACCGCTTCTCACCGGGACCCATCGACCGCGGTCAGCCGACGCATTTCCTGCCCCGCCGGAACCGCTTCACCTTCATGGTTCCGGTCCCGGAAGGCTTCGGGGAGGACGACGAGCTCGTGTGGACCGTGAAGGCCAACGGGTCCGAAGAGAAGGCATATGGCACGCTCCGCGAGGACCTCTTCGTCGACAACGTGGTGATCATGTCGGAGACCGGTGCGCTCGGTGCCGGAACGAGCAGCCCGGAGATCCGCGCGAACATCCCACCGCAGGTGGAGCTCGAGGGCGGGATGGAGCGCTCCGTGCGGGCCGGAGAGAAGCTGACGCTCGCCGCGGTGGTGACCGACGACGGCCAGCCCAACCGGGCGTCGCTGCGCCGGGCGGGCGTCGCGACGGTCGAGGAGGAGGAAGAGGAGGAGGAGGCGCCGCCCACGCCGCGTGAGCTGTTCGCACAGGCACTCCGTGCCCGGACCGCGAACGGCACGGTGGGCAAGCGGGTGGCGCTCCACTTCACTTGGTTCGTGTATCGCACACCGGAGCACGAGCCCTGGGAAGACGTCGCCGTGGAGTTCGATCCCCCGCAGATCAAGCCGTGGGAGGACACGCGTCCCTTCGCCAACTCACCGTGGGCGGTTTCGTGGAAGAAGCCGGAGCTGCCCGAAGACAACCGGTGGGTGAGCGAGGCCACGTTTTCGGAGCCCGGGACCTACGTGCTGCACGGGCGCGCGGACGACGGCGGACTCTACACCGACGTCGAGGTGACCGTGCAGGTGGAGCCGGCGAAGACGGTCTTCTAAGACGGTCAGCCGTCACAACGGCCCGCGCTCCTCGAGGGGGCGCGGGCCGTTGAGCGTTCGGCGTCGTTTGGAGATGGTCCGCTCGCGCGAGTCTGAATGAGGCCTACTGGGAGATCACCGGCCTCACGTGGACGGTCACTTCGACGTCCGAGTACAAGCCACCGTCGTCGGCCCTGCCCCGCAAGACGTAGTCACCCGGCTCGGCGAACGTGACCTCGCTGATCCAGCGGCCGTCCTCCGGAATCTTCGGGGCCTTCCACGAGATGGCCCAGGGCGAGTTGGCGAACGCCCGGGTGTCCTCCCAGGTCTTCGCCTGATCGGGCACGAACTCGACACCCTCACTCGTCCCCCTGTAGACGAACCAGGCGAAGTAGAGCTTCACGCGCTTGCTGACCGTGATGGTCCCGGTCGGCGCACGGAGCGCCTGCGCCAGAAGCTCCCTGGGTGTGGCCTCGCCTTCCGTGGCCCGGCCGCCCGACGCGATCGCGGCTTCGGCGGCCGCCTGGCGGACGGTCGACATGTCCGGCTGCCCGTCGTCGGTGACGAGTGCCACGAGCTCGACGGGCTCGCCGACACGCGCGGTGC
>JASFUR010000405.1:0-3594 GCA_050050215.1 Gemmatimonadota bacterium | reverse complement strand
GGCCTCGTGCCTCCCTGCTACGGCACGGCGACCGTCGAGAAGGTCGGCGCCAACGCGGTCATGGCCGGTTGCAGGCCCGAGTACATGGAGGTGCTCTTCCCCATGGTGCGGGCCGTCTGCGACGAGCGCTTCAACCTGCACGGCGTCCAGGCGACGACACATTCGGCGACTCCGCTGACGATCCTGAGTGGCGCTGCCGCCGAACGGCTCGGCTTCACGAGCGGGGCGGGGGTCTTCGGCAACACCGCCAGGGCGAACAGCACGGTCGGCCGCGCGCTCCAGCTCGTGATGACGAACCTCGGCGGCGCCCGCCCGGGCGAGATCGACATGGCGACGCTCGCCAGCCCGGGACGCTTCTCGTACTGCATTGCGGAGAACCACGCAGAGAGCCCCTGGGGTCCCCTCCACGTCGATCGCGGCCTCGAGGAGGACGACAGCGCCGTGACGCTCTTCGCCGGAGCGGGGCTCACGGTGGTGAGCGAGCACACCGCCCGGACCGGGGCGGGTCTCCTGCGGACTCTGGCCGCTTCGCTCGCCACCGTGTGGAGCTGGAGGAGCTGCGGGCGGGTGGAAGCGCTCGTGGTAGTCTGCCCGGAGCACGCGGCGACGCTCGCCGCCGACGGCTTCACCAAGGAGCGAGTCCGCGACTTCCTTTTCGACAACACGGGCGTGCCCGTCCGTGCGTACGAGCACGAGGGCACCGAGGGCACGCAGCTCCGGGACTCGTACGAGGAGATCGACATCGACGGCGAGCCGCACTATCGGAAGTTCTCCGATCCGTCGCAGATTGTGATCGTGGTCGCCGGCGGGACCGCGGGTAAGTTCTCGGGGGTCATCGGAGGATGGCTCTCGGGTTCCCGAGGCTCGCAGATGGTCACGTATCCGGTCCGGTGGTGAGACCGATGGACGACCCTTCCAAGGAGTATCCATGACGACGCTCGTGAATCCGCTCGACGAGCAAGCGTCGGCGGGCAGGACCCCGGCCCCGCGACTCGAGACCCTCGAGGGGAGCACGGTCGGGCTCCTCGACATCTCCAAGCCGGGTGGAAGCGTCTTCCTGGACCGGCTCGAGCAGCTCCTGACCGAGCGTCACGGCGTGGCGAAGGTCGTACGTGTCACCAAGCCGACATACACGAAGCCGGCTCCAGCCGAGGTGTTGGAGGGCCTCCGCTTCGTCGACGGCGTCATCGAAGCGTTGGCCGACTGAGGATCCTGCACAACGTGCAGTTTGCACGACAGCGTAGGATTGGAGGATCTCGGGCTTCCCGCGGTGCCCGTCGCGACCGAGGAGTTCCGCACGGCCGCGCGCGTCCAGGCCTCCCGGCTCGGACGGTCGGACCTCGAGGCGGTCTTCGTGCCGCACCCCATCCAGGACCAGACGAAGGCTGAGATCGAGGCACGTGCCGACGCCGTGATCGGAGAGCTCGCCAGGAGGCTGACGGGGGCATCCTGAGGAGCGACCGCCCTGGAACTCGCTCGCATCCGTGGCGACCGTTCGCCATGGATTCTTCGACCCCCCGTACCCGCTCCGGCCTACACGTCGAGCTGATCGGTCTCCACAAGAGCTACCGAGAGGGTGACCGGCTGCACGCCGTCCTCGAGGACGCTTCCGCGAGCATCTCGGGAGGGGAGCGGGTCGCGATCCTCGGACCTTCCGGAAGCGGGAAGTCGACGCTCCTCAACCTCGTCAGCGGTACCGACCTGCCGGATTCCGGGACGGTCCGTATCGACGGCGTCGACGTCACGGCGCTCAGTGAGCTCGAGCGCACCCTCTTTCGCCGCGAGCACGTCGGCTTCGTCTTCCAGTTCTTCAATCTCCTGCCGACGCTGACCGTCATGGAGAACCTTCTTCTGCCGCTCGAACTGAACGGAACGAGGGACAGAGAGGGCGAGGAGCGCGCGCGCGAGCTGCTCGAGCGTGTGGGGCTCGCCGCGCGGGCCGAGACCTTCCCCGACCGCCTCTCGGGAGGCGAGCAGCAGCGTATCGCGCTGGCACGCGCCCTCGTGCACCGTCCGGGGCTCCTGCTCGCCGACGAGCCGACCGGCAACCTGGACCAGGATCTGGCCGACCACGTGGGGGATCTGCTCGAGGAACTCGCCGCGGTGTACGGGACGACGCTCGTCGTGGTCACGCACTCGCGTGAGCTCGCGGCGCGTATGGATCGCACGTTGCGCGTCGATCACGGCAGGCTCGTGGAGGGGGGTGCGTGAAGCTCCTGACGCGCGCGAGCGTCCGGTACCTCCTCCATCATCGCATCCAGCTGATCCTCTCGGTGCTGGGTGTGGCGCTCGGGGTCGCGGTCGTCCTTTCGATCGATCTCGCGACCGAGAGCGCACGCACGGGCTTCCGCATCTCGGCGGAGACCGTATCGGGCCGAGCGACCCACCAGATCGTGAGCGACGTCGCGCCACTCGACGACGGCATCGTCGCGCGGCTACGCGCGCGCCTCGGGCTGCGAGAGTCGGCACCGGTGGTGGAAGGCTTCGCGTCCTCGCCCCGTCTGCCCGGTCAGGCGCTGCGGATCCTGGGCATCGATCCGTTCTCGGAAGGACCGTTCCGGCCGTTCGTGGTGGGGGGTGGCCTCGGCGCGGATGTTTCCGATTTCGTCACCACGCCGCGGGGCGTCGTCGTCTCGGGGGCGACGGCCGAGCGGGCGGGCCTCTCCGTGGGCGATACGCTGCCGGTGTTGGTCGAGGGCGAAGCCTGGAGCCTGCCCGTGGTCGGGACCGTGGCCCCGACGGATGCCCTGCAGCGCACCGGCCTGGGCGACGTCCTGCTCATGGACGTCTCCGGCGCGCAGGAGGTGCTCGGGATGGTGGGCGGGCTCACCCGCGTCGATCTGCGGTTGCCGGCGGGGCCCGAGGGCGAGACGATGGTCGCCGAGATCGAGGGGCTGCTGGAGCCGGGCGCGTCGGTGCTGACCACGGGCACGCGCACCGACACGATGAGCGGAATGATCGACGCGTTCGACGTGAACCTCACCGCGCTCAGCCTGCTGGCGCTGATCTTCGGGATGTTCCTCATCTACAACGCGGTCACGTTCTCGGTGGTGCAGCGCCGGGCCCTGCTGAGTCGTCTCCGCGCGATCGGCGTGACCCGCGGCGAAGTGCTCCGCGTGATCCTGGTCGAGGCGGTCTGGGTCGGACTCGCGGGTTCGGCGCTCGGGCTGCTGGTGGGCGCGCTGCTCGCGCGCGGGCTGGTGCGACTCGTCACCCGCACCATCAACGACCTCTACTTCTCCGTCTCGGTCGAGAGCGTGCCCCTGGAGCCGATGCTCCTGCTGAAGGCGGCGGGCCTCGGCCTCGGCGCCACCCTGCTCGCGGCGCTTCCGCCCGCGCTCGAGGCCGCCAGCGCCCAGCCGAGGGTCGCCGGTCTCCGCTCCGTCACCGAGTCCCGCGTACGGCGGCTCGTCCCGCGCGTCGCCGCCCTGGGGCTCACGGCGGCCGCGCTGGGCTGGGTGGTCCTGGCCGTCACGGGACGAGGGCTCGGCGTGAGCTTCGCGGGCCTCGCCCTCGTGATGGGCGGCCTCGCGCTGGCCACACCGGCCGGTGCGCTCGTGTTGGTCCGTTTGATCCGGCCGGCCCTGGAGGCCG
>JASFUR010000404.1:0-3613 GCA_050050215.1 Gemmatimonadota bacterium | reverse complement strand
GTCGCCGCTTTCGAACCGGCGAACGACTACCCTCACCCGGCGCCGAGCTCCTCCAGACGGTCACGTATGACGCGAAAGGAGACAAGCTCGGGAATCTCTTCGATGTCGAACTGGACCGCGAAGTCTCCTTCGAGTGCCAACACCAGGCTCAGATGCGCTACCGAATCCCACTGCTCGATCGTCTCTGGGGACGATTCTTCTCCGAGTTCCTCTACGCCGACACCGAACACGTCGGAGAACACCCTTCTCAAGCGGTCTTCCATGCTCATTACGTCACTGCCTCTTGGTCCAAGTCTCCCACCGCACTCGACCGGCGGATATGTGTCGGCCATCCGAGGGTCTCTTGCGTGATCGCGAGTCTCCAGCACGTCGTGTCGGCGGCGGTGCCGTCTTCCAGGAACCCGAGCTCCGGGTAGAACTGTGCCACCATGTGATTCTTGGCCGTGGGCCGATACTCGCCCACCAGGCTCCGGCATCCCATCTCGCTGGCTCGCTCGGCGAGATACGACATCATCGCACGCTCGACGCCGCGGTTCATCACGCGGCAGCTCATCAGAAACGTGTCGATATGAGCGTCCTCACCGTGCCGTCTCAGGATTCCTACGCACACGAGTCCCTGGTCCCCCAAGCGATCGCGGAGACGGAGCCACGCCACCGTCCAGTTCTCCGCCTGGGCCATTCGTGCAACGTCGGCCGGGGTGTGACGACGAGTCGTCAGGTTGAATTGGTTCGTTTTGGCGACGAGCTGTGAGATCCGGGCCAGGGTCTCGCTGCCGGCTATCGACACCTCAGCCTCCATCTCCAGACCTTCCAGGAAATCCTCGAGGCTCGGTGCCGCCTTCTGGAGGGCTGCTCTCGTCCGCTGAGCGCGGTACATGTCGGCGCGCCCACGATCCTCGTTGGACAGCGCCGGCTGGTCGAAGAAGCCTGAAGCGAACAAAGCTTCACGATAGCGCGCCGGATCGGCGGGTACGTCGACGACTCCCACCTCGGGGAGGGCGGCTTCGACCTCCGCCCTCTCGACCGGGTTGTCATCAAAGAGGACCAGCGCGTCCGTACCGATGTTCAGCTCCTCCGCGATGGAGCGGATATTCACGCTCTTAGGGTCCCAGTTGATCCTGACCGCTGCCAGGTCATCCCAACCGATGAGCATCTCGGGGTGTGTCCGGATGGCGTTCTCGGCAACCGACTCGTCGTTCTTGCTGGCCACGGCCAGCAGAACACCTCGGTCTCGCAGGCCCAGGACGGCCCGTTGAAACTCCTTGAACGGGCTCCCTGGCCAGTCATCGCCCAACTGCAGTCCCTCCAGCCCATCGTCGCCGACGACCCCACCCCACAGCGTGTTGTCGAGATCCAGGACCAGGCACTTCGCCGGGCGCCGTCGCAACGCGGAAATCGTCCGGACAAGGTGTCTGGCCATCTCGGGCTGACGATCGGCCGCGACCGTGGCGCGAGCCAGCAACCGCAGCCTGCAGTCACTCCATCTTCGGGAGCCGACTTCGCGGACGAGGCCGGCATAGTCCCAGACGTAGATGTCGGGCTCTTGGTGCACTCGTTCGGCCAAGGCCGCATTGTGTGCGGCCAGACGATGCGTCAGGCCGCTGGGGTCACCGGCGTCGTGGGGACCCAACGGGAGGTCCGCGGGTGTCGCGAAGTTGGCGACCAGGACGGGTCGCCCCGTCCGATTTCGAAAGGTCTTTGCCGCCTCCAGGAGGCGACCTGTCAACTCGGCGCACAGGGCGTCAAGGTCATTGCCGTTCGAAGCGTGGTAGCGATCGAACGGAGTCGGCGCCACTTCGTCGGGTTGAAAAGCCAGGACAAGGACGTCTCGCGAAGACGAATAGAGCTCGCTAGAGCCGTCCAGGACCGGTTGCTCAAGTTGGCCGAACTCTCCCAGGAAGAGGTCAAGGCCGAAGCCCGCGCGTGCGCCTTCGACCGTGATGACCGGCCGCAGAAAGTTCAGCGTGGAGCTCGCAAGCATGGCGACATGCAACGGCTCCAGTGGGCCTCCTTCGAGGGAGGAGATTTCGCGGGCGAGGCGTTGGTAGTCGCCGGGACTGGGATCGGGTGGAATCGCCGGAATGCGTTGGTGACCCGTATGTACCGTCATTGCAGGATATCAGGACGTGACGGGAATCTGGCGAGAAGGACCCTTGAGGCGATGCGTGAGTTCGATCGGCGTGGGCCCGCTGCATGGTGTGTCCCAGGCGCCGTGGTTCCGCGTCGCTCGGCAAAGCCTCGGACGAAGGAGCCTCTTCACGAAGTTATGCGCTCGAGCTCACCCAAGTCTAGGTCGCCGTGCCCCCGGGCTCGCTCAACCTGATCATGGACGGTCGCGGTGGGTGGTTTGCTACATACCGGTGGTCGGAAGACGGGCCTGGCCGACCGACTGGACCACGAAATCAGATTCTGGACCTCATTACCGAGCTTGTGGCAGGGACGCGGCCCTGCCCTCTGCTCGTTGACTGGACGGCGGTCCGTCCCCGTCCGCCCGACCTTGCTCCGCCCATGGCCTCGCCCGTAGCCACCCGATGTACGACGAGGTTCATCGCCAGAATGGTGTAGAACCAGTGCGATCCGTTCTGAGAGTAGAGGGAAGCGGAAGCGAGCCAACCGATGAATGCGGCCTCGAGTCCCAGGGCCAGGGATTTGAGACGAAGGCGCCCACCCAGGGCGCGCCAGCGCTCGGCCGCTTCGGCCGTCCGTAGCTGGACATTTCGCCGCCAGAAGTCGCGGACGATCCACCCGAAGGCTAGTAGGCCGGCGATCCCGTGCTCGGCGAGGATCTGAACGTAGCTGCTGTGGAGTGATCGGTCGTATAGCATTCCTGGGTTGTCGGCGAAGTCTCCGCCCAATTGGCCGGGCTTGAAGAACTCTGCGGCGAACACCCCCCAGTTCTTCGACCCGGTACCCAACAGGGGGCGCTGCAGAAAGACTTGGAGACCCGCCTTCCACATTTCCCAGCGGTCCTCCCCGGTCGCCTCCTCCGTGCCCTGAGCGATGGTCGCAAGCTCGGCCCAGTACTTGTCACCGAAGAGAATTGTGGCGGTTGCGACGATGATCACGGCGCACACGATGCCGACCACGAGAACGTGCCCTTTGCGGGGCGACCGGAGCCACACTACGCCGGCAACGAGAACGGCGGCCAGGGCAGCTCCGCGGGCGAATGACGCGACCACACCGATGGCGGCGAGACCCACGGTCAGCACCATCAGCCACTTCTCCCCCTTGTCGTGCGTCGCGAAGGCGAGAAAGCCGCACAGCCCTCCTCCGATGACCATGAAGGCCCCGAAGCCGTCGAAGTTCGACAGTGTCGTGTGCCATGCCACGAGACCCGTGGACGCGCCGAGAACACCCCAAATGAGGAACTGGGCGGCGTAGGCCTTCACGAGCAGCTCGGCGCGCGGCGCCGAGTCGATGAGCGACGCGGTCGCGACCACTAGGAGCCACATCAGGAACAGACTCTGTGTCGCGTCGCGCGCAATGAGTGGATTGGGCGCGAACGGCACCATCGCGACCGCAATGAGCAGCATTGCGAAGAGGGGAGGATACCAGGTCCACCGGTGGGTCCACTGAGGATTGAAGATGGCCCGACCAGCGAGGAGCGCCATCA
>JASFUR010000403.1:0-3628 GCA_050050215.1 Gemmatimonadota bacterium | reverse complement strand
ACCGACCACGGGCTCCGGTGGAGCCAGCGTCCCACCGCAAGCGACGACGAGAACGGTGGCCGCCAGGGCGGCCGACGCGAGGACCGACCTCACCTGCCGGCTACCAGGGAAAGAGGAGCGCGAACGTCGCCGAGCCCGAGACGGCCACCCCTTCCTGGCGTGCCGGTCGGAAGGCCACGACCTCGTTGAAGAGCTCCAGCGCGGCCTCGTCCAGGTTCTGACGGCCGCTGGACTTGCTGACCTCGGCCCACTCGACCGATCCCCGGTCGTCGATCCACACGGTCACCGTCACCGAGCCCGGCTCGTCCGGATCCAGAGACCAGCGCCCGTAGCTGCGCCGGAGGAAGCTCTCCACATCGCTCGGATTGCGGAGCAGGATCCACAAGGACGGAATCATGACCGCCAGCTCCGGGCGGATCTCGGTGAGCCGTTCGAGATCCATTTCCACCCCGAGTGAGTCTCCGTCGCTGAGGCCCGCCAGGATGTCGAGCGAGTCCAGATCCTCCACCGTCAGAGAGTCTCCCTCGACCTCTCCGGAGTCCTCACCTACCTCGTCCATCTCGACGACCTCTGCCTCGAACAGGCCTCCTCGGCCCAGCCGCTCGGCAGCCGCCGCCCACAGGTCCCTGGCCTGGTCGGCATTCCCGGCACCGCCCTCCTCGGGTCCCGACACGCCACCGCTGCTCTCCTGTGGGAGCTCCGCGGGGCTCTCCTCGGGACGCGTAACCGGCGCTGCCCGACCCTCGAGGCCCACACCCTCTCCAAGCGAGGTGGGCAGCATGACCATCTGACCCCGGGCAGGCGCACTCTCGGCCAGGGTGTCGAGATGGTGGAAGCCGCCGAGCCCGATGACGGCGGCGTGGAGCGCGACGGCGCAAACGGTCGACCAGGCGACGCGGTTCTCCCAAAGATCCTTGTACCGGTCGTTCGCGCTACGACCAGGAACCGGGCCTGTCCGTTGTTCGTCCATGTTCAGCCTAAGCCATCCGGCGCCGCAGGCGTTCCTGGCATGGGACTCGTATCACGGGGCGGTCGCCTGCCGGCGTCGATGAGATTATCGTCGCTCCAGGTCACGGGCAATCCACCCAGACGAAGAAGTTGACCGGTCGAGCTTTCAGTGTCCGAGACTTGCTCGACGCCCCCGGCACAATCGTGAACGCACGCCTTCCGACCCTCGTCGCAGCCCTCTCCATCGTGGGCTTCCTCGGCTGGTTGGCATACAGCGCACCCGCCAACGAGCGGGCCAGCGCCGGCGTGGCCGCCGAGCCGGCCGTGACGCCCGAGCCGGCGGTCGTCTTCCAGGAGCGATCCATGGGCTCCGAGGTGCCTTGTGCAGTGCCGCTGGCCTGGCGCGTGGCGCGGGTCGATCCGGAATTCGCGATGAGTGAGGAGCAGGCAGCGGCGACCATACAGGAGGCGGCCGCGCTGTGGGAGAGCGCCACGAACCGAGAGCTCTTCCGCAGGGATCCCGACGACGGCTTCCCGATCCGGCTCGTATACGACGAGCGCCAGGGGCGGGCCACCGAGCGTACGCAGCGACAGCGGGCACTCGACACGATGCGCGTCGCAATCGAGGCGCGGCGCGAGGAGATCACCACACACCGGGAGCGCTATCAGGCGTCGGTGGCCGACCACCGGGACAGGGCGCGTGAGCTCGACCGCCGGATCAATCGGCACAACGCCGCCGTCGAGGAACTGAACGCGGCGGCCGACCCGCCGGAGCCACGCCGGCGTGAGCTCGAGGCCGCGGGGGCCGTGCTCCGCCGGGAGACCGAGGCGCTCGAAGCAGAGCGAGCCGCGTTGGACGAGCAGCAGGCCTCGCTCCGGGCGGACGAGACCCGACTCGACGAGAGGATGCGGGACCACCAGAGGCTCAGCGAGCAGCTCGCGACGGTGCTCCCGAACGAGGAGGTCGAAGCGGGCGTGTATCGTGAGGCCGTCTCACGTCGGGGAGGCGAGGTCGTCGAGGTCGGTCGCGAGATCCGGCTCTATCGCTTCACCGACGCCGACGAGCTTCGACTCCTCGCGGCCCACGAGATGGGGCACGCCCTGGGGCTGGGGCATCTGGACGACCCTGCCGCGGTGATGAGCGCCCGAGCCCGGGGAGATGCGCTGCCCTCCGGCCTGTCGTCGAGCGACGTCGAGCTGTTCCGCCGCACCTGTCCGGGCGGTGTCACGTCGCGATAACCCGACGGGGCCCCGGAGCCGGCGAACGGAGAGCGAAGCCACGCCCGTCTTGTCGGCAACCGCCACCGGCTCGACCTTTCGGGATGCGTCGGCTCCTCGCTCTCACGGCACTCATCACCATGACGTGGCCTCATGTCATCGTCATGCAGTGCGCCGTGATGGAACCCACCTCCCCCGCCCCGGCCAGCGGCTCGCTGGTCGCGGAGCGCGGTCACGCGAGCCCGGACTGCCCTGCGCTGATGGCGTGCAGCCCCCTGATGACCGAGGGTGCTTCCACGGATACCATGACGGACGCTCAGACGCCGTCGCATGTCGTCGCGGCGGCGGCGGCCCTCTCGCCGACCTGCGCCGTGCTGACCGCGGACCCACCCCCTCCCCGTCGCCCCGCCTGACGCACTCGTTCGGCACACCGTCGGACGGCCTCTTCAGGGGCGCACTTCAACAACGGCGGCTTCGCAGATATGAATACACAGCTTACACGCACACTCCTGCTCGGGATCGTCGCTCTGGCCGTCCCCGGCCCGGCTCGCGCTCAGACGTCCGGCATGGACGAAATGGACATGCGCAGCCTCTCCCTCGGCGGAGGGTGGCACCTCACCGGAATGGCCCAGGCGTACCCCATCGTGACCGTCGGCGCGCCGGGCCACGAAGACAGCCCCCTGCACGAGACCGGATGGTACCTGACCCAACCGGCGATCATGACTCACCTGGACGGCTTCGACCAGCGTCTGGTGCTCCACACCACCCTGAACTTCGAGGCGCTCACCCAGGAGAACGGTGAGCTCAGCTTCGGCGGGTGGGGCGAGGGCTTCATCGACAAGCGGCACCCGCACACGCTGCTGCACGAGCTGATGCTGAGCTACAACCTGCTCGACGTTGGGTCCGGGCAGCTCTCGCTCTCTGCCGGTAAGGGCTTCGCTCCCTTCGGCACCGCGGACCCCATGTCCCGACCCGGCCTCAAGTATCCCACCAACCACCACCTCTCGCAGATCCTGGAGCGATGGACCGTCAACGCGGTCTGGCGACTCAACCGCTGGAGCGTCGAGGCCGGCATTTTTGGCGGAGAGGAGCCGGAAGGGCCGTACGACCTCTCCAACATCGAGAGCTTCGGCGATTCGTGGTCGGTTCGGCTCGCCCGTCGTTGGGGCAGCGGCAGCGGACCGATGTCCGAATGGGAAGCGTCGGCCTCGCTCGCGAGCGTTACCGAGATCGCCCACACCACCGAGGAGGAGACGACCTGGCTCTGGAACGCGGCGCTACGGCCGTCGCTGACGGTGGGAAGCGCGCGCCTCCATGGTCTCCTCGAGGCGTCGGCGAGCTACCTGGCCGACCATGAGGACTTCTTCAGCGTGCTGGCCGAGGCCCGCTACGACGGTGGCGGCCACCAGCCCTACGTGCGGGTGGAGTACGCCTCCCGCCCGGAGTACGATCGGGAGGGCGC
>JASFUR010000402.1:0-3643 GCA_050050215.1 Gemmatimonadota bacterium | reverse complement strand
GACACGGGCCAGCCCCTCGAGGACTGGGGTGAGCCGATTCCGCTTCCGGGCTTCTCTCAGACCGGCGGTGTCGATCTGGTGAAGAAGGAGCTCGAGGGTTGGGGTCAGTGGGAGCGCTGGAATCAGCCCTACGATCCGAACCAGGGTGTTCCGCTCGAGCTCGGCTACATCACGAGCTCGTCGCCGCCGATCGTCGTCAACAACACGGTCGTGGTCGGTAACTCCGCCGAGCAGGGCTACCAGCAGACGAAGATCGAGAACATCCCCGGCGACATCCTCGGCTACGACGCCGCGACGGGCGACTTCAAGTGGAAGTTCCACGTGATTCCGCGGCCGGGCGAGTTCGGTCACGACACGTGGGAGAACGACGCTTGGGAGTTCACGGGCGACGTCTCGTCCTGGGCGCCGATGGCGGCGGACCCCGAGCTCGGTCTCGTCTACATCGTGACGAACGGTGTGACGATCGACTACTACGGCGGCTTCAGCCCGGGCGACAACCTGTTCAGCACGAGCATCATCGCGCTCGACGCCGACACGGGTGAGCGCCGTTGGCACTACCAGATGGTGCACCACGACGTCTGGAACTACGACACCCCGACGGCGCCGGTCCTCATGGACGTGAACGTCGACGGGCGTGAGGTGAAGGGGATCTTCCAGACGACCAAGCAGGTGAACCTGTACGCGCTGGACCGCGAGACCGGTGAGCCGATCTGGCCCATCGAGGAGCGTCCGGTGCCGACCGGTGGCCCTCCCGGGGAGCACCTGTCACCGACGCAGCCGTGGCCGGTTCCGGAGGCGTTCCACTACGATCTGCAGGGTCGTGACGAGTCGATGCTGATCGACTACACGCCCGAGATCCGCGAGCAGGCGCTCGCGCTGGCCGAGGAGAACAACGCGTTCGCGGCGCTCTTCGAGCCGTTCCGCACGGTCGACGATCCTCGTGGCCCGACCTGGATGTGCCCGGGCGACGGTGGCGGTACGAACATCCCGGGACCGTCCGTGGCCGATCCGGTCAACGGGATCATCTACATCACGTCCACGAGCAACTGCTCGCCGAACGCGGTGATGCCGGCGGACGAGTCTCCGCTCGACAGCCCGGAGCAGACCGGTTCGACGTACTCGGACTGGTCGAACGCCAGCCCGCGGGCGCGGTTCCCGCAACTCGACGGTCTGGACATCTGGAAGGGTCCGTCGGGCCGCATCACGGCCATCGACCTGAACACGGCCGAGACCCTCTGGGTGATTCCGAGCGCGGACACGCCGAGGGACACACAGGACCTCATGCGGAACCATCCGCTGCTTCGGGATCTCCCGAACCTCGACGAGATCATCGAGGAACGTGGACGTGCGTACCTGGCTCCGATGACGGTGACGCCGAACATGCTTCTTGCGGCGAGCACCAACGCGGACAACGAGCCGGTTCTGCGCGGCATCGACAAGATGACCGGCCAGATCATCGGTGAGGTGTCGATTCCCGGACTCAGCCGCTACGGCATGTCGAGCTGGGAGCACAACGGGCACCAGTACATCATCATCCAGCTCCAGGATGGCTTGGCGGCGTTCGGTCTGCCGGAGGCCATGCCGCAGGCGACCGGCGGTCACTAGTCGTCGCTGACGGAGCACCGCAGGAGCCCCGGGGCCGCGAACGCGGCCCCGGGGCTTGTTTTTTCGGGCCTCGGAGACCGGCTCTGCTTGTCTCCGGTTCGACCGGCCCGTAGCCTACCCCGCGCGGTCGGGTGGTCACCCGACCTGCAGGCCGCAACTCACGGGAGAGGCAGAACCATGAAGATCCAACTGGGATGCCGCCGACTGGCCCCGTGCCTCGCGCTCACCATCGCCGCGATGGCCGCGGCTCCGCTCGCGCTCCGTGCGCAGGGGCCCGGCACCGAGAACGGTCTCTGGACCTATCTCGGTGGAGACGCCTGGCACACGCGCTACACGCCAGCCGACGAGATCACGCGGGACAACTTCGACGAGCTGACCATGCTCTGGCGGTTCGACGCCGGGAGCTTCGGGCCCAGCACGCCCCGTGCGACGCCGTCGTACATCGGGGACAAGCTGATCACCGTCACCGGGGACCGCCGCCACGTGATCGCGCTGAACCCGGAGAACGGTGAGCTCCTGTGGAGCTTCACCGAGCCCAACACGCACCGGTACGAGTACTCGATGCGGAAGGGCTACGGGAAGGGCGTCGCGTACGCGGAGATCCCCGGCCGAGGTGGGGTGGTCTTCATCACGACGCCCGGCTTCTTTCTCTGGGCTCTGGACGCCGATACGGGCCAGCCGCTCGAGGACTGGGGCGAGCCGATCCCGATCCCCGGGTTCTCGCAAACGGGTGGGATCGACCTCGTAGCCGACCTCATCGACGGTTGGGGCCCGTGGGAGAACAGGAACGAGCAGTACGACCCATACCAGGGAATCCCGCTCGATATCGGCTACATCACGAGCTCGTCGCCGCCGATCGTCGTGAACGGCACGGTGGTCGTCTCCAACTCCGCCGAGCAGGGCTATAACCAGACCCGTGTGGAGATGGTGCCGGGCGACATCATGGCCTACGACGGGGCGACCGGTGACTTCAAGTGGAAGTTCCACATCATTCCACGGCCCGGCGAGTTCGGCCACGACACGTGGGAGAACGACGCCTGGGAGTGGACCGGCGACGTGAGCTCCTGGGCGCCCATGGCTGCCGATCCGGAGCTCGGGCTGGTCTACATCGTGACGAACGGCGCCACCATCGACTACTACGGCGGGTTCCGACCGGGGGACAACCTGTTCAGCACGAGCATGATCGCGCTGGACGCGGATACGGGGGAACGTCGCTGGCACTACCAGTTCGTGCACCACGACGTCTGGAACTACGACACGCCGACCGCACCGATCCTCATGGATGTGAACGTCGACGGGCGCGAGGTGAAGGGCGTCTTCCAGGCGACCAAGCAGGCATTCGTCTACGCGCTGAACCGCGAGACGGGTGAGCCGATCTGGCCCATCGAGGAGCGCCCGGTGCCGCAGTCGCGCGTGCCCGGCGAGCAGCTCTCGCCGACGCAGCCGTTCCCGACGAGGCCCGCCGCGTTCGACCTCCAGGGCCGCAACGAGTCGATGCTCATCGACTACACGCCGGAGATTCACGAGCGGGCGCTCGCGATCGCGCAGGACAACGACATGTTCAGCGTGCTCTTTCAGCCCCCGACGCACACGGACGATCCGGCGGGCCCGGCCGCCCAGTGCCCGGGTGGGGCGGGCGGCGCGAACATCACGGGCGCGGAAGTCGCCGATCCCGTGAACGGCATCATGTTCATCACGTCGCAGAGCAACTGCGGACAGGCGTACGTGATGCCGGCCGACGAGTCGCCGCTCGACGGTCCGCAGCAGACCGGCGTGACGCACTCGGCCTTCTCTCGCGCGCAGGGTGGGGGACGCGGCCGAGCTCCGACGCTCGACGGGCTCGACCTCTGGAAGGGTCCGGTCGGGCGCATCAGCGCGGTCGACATGAACACGGGTGAGTATCTCTGGGTGATCCCGAACGGTGACGCGCCCCAGGAGGAGCAGGACTTCATCCGCAACCACCCACTGCTGCAGGGGCTCGATCTGGACGAGTCCGACTACAACAGGGGCAGGAGTGGCCACTCCGCGATGGTCGTCA
>JASFUR010000401.1:0-3654 GCA_050050215.1 Gemmatimonadota bacterium | reverse complement strand
GTTGGAGGCCCCTGCGGTGAGCGGCAACGAGGCGTTCGAACGGTACTTCCGCGTGCAACAGAACACTGTCGAGCTGCTCGTCGCCTTCCTGCCCGCGCTGTACGCCACCGGGCATTTTGTCAACGACGTACTCGCGGCCGCGGTGGGGCTCGTATTCGTCGTCGGCCGCGGCCTCTATTTCGCGGAGTACACGAGGGACCCGGCGACCCGCCGACCCGGGGTGATCCTCTCCTTCGTACCCATCTACGTTCTTTGCCTGACGGGCGTCGGCGGCGCGCTCGTAGCTGTCGTCGAGAACCTCTTGCTGTGATCGCCAGGCAGATCGTTCATCCCGGTTCCTCCGAGAAGGAGCCCGGGAGCTCGCGAGAAATTTCGGCCCTGCTCGGCACCTTCGCCGGCACGCCCGCGCACCAGCAGACCGAATGGCGGTGGGGGCAGGCTGGGGCGAACTGGTCTCCGGGACGGAATCCCTGACACGCCGGGAAAGTACAGGGAAAGCGCATCGCGGCAGGCCGAGTCACGCGTGAAGTGGCGACGCAGCGAGCCAAGAGAGCATCGAGACCGGCAGATTCCCGACTCGCGCGAACAGGGAGAGCTCCGCGCTTGCAGGGAATCTCGACGCGACGGAGTTCGGGTGACGACCACGCCGAAGTCCCGGACTCGCGGGGCATCGACATTCCCGATCGCGCCCCTGCTCCTGGCGGGTCATCGGCCGGCCCCGCCAGCGTGAGCCGACCTACAGCGACTCAACGGTGTCGACATGGGGGAGGTCGACACCCTCGTCGAACATATCGACAGCAAAGACCACATCGAGCTCGCCGTCCGACCGGGGTGAGCCCGCCACCCTGCCGGGCGAGGTCGAGCAGCGGAAGCTCGATGGGCTCCCGCCAAAGGTCGCGGTAGCCGCCGCCGAGGGTGAAGCAGTGGATGCGACCCGCCCGGTATCGCTCGCTCGCCGGCACCCGCACCCGGACCTGGTCGACCAGCTTGAGCGGCTCGCCGCGGGCGCGAGCGGTCGCAAGGAGCAGGAGCACGCCTGCCCGAAGCCGGGGCGCCCCACCGTGCGAGCGCTTCCACGGGGTCCGGCGGAGAGGCACGCCTGGAGTCCAGAGGAAGGCCCGTTCGCGGAGGCCAGATGGAGGAGGGTCGGTGCTCCCCGCGCCGCTCTTGCGTCCGGGCCGGCGCGGACTCAGTCGGGCAGCTCGGCTGCCGACCGCGCGGAACGCCGGCGCCGCGCCAGAACGGCCAGCAGCCCGATGCCGAGCGGGAGCGCACCCACCGGCTCGGGCACGGCGATCGAGGCCGACACCGTCTCGGAGACGTTGCCGGCCGCGTCGCGATACTTCACGAAGACGTGCGCCACGCCGTTCGACCGGGGAACGAGGGTCCAGGGCAGGCTGCCCTGGTAGGGCTGCCACGAGGCCGACTCGAAGTCGGCCCGATCGGAGACCATCATCTCGGTGACCCCCGAGGAGGTCGAGAGTGCGTCGAGGATCGCGCCGTCGAAGGGCTGGTGCTCCTCGGTCTTCGGGTCGTCCTGGGCGACGAGATCGAGGGTCACCGCGAGACCGCCACCGGACGGGGGCGAGAGGGCGACCTCGCCGTGGGGCGGGTTCGGGTCGGGCCCCGGCGTCGCGCAGGCGAGCTCGGTGGTCCCGCTCCAGAAGCGCACCTGGAAGGCGATGCCATAGTCGCCTCGGGCGACGAGGCAGTAGCAGTACTCGTCGCCGTCGGGTCCGGCTCCCCAGTTCGCCTGGATGTCGTCGATCCACTCGCCGCCCGCGATCGGATGGTCCTCGGCCAGCAGCTGGAAGGGCTCGAGCACGCCGCCCCGGCGCCGCGCCCCGTAGATGTCGAGCTCGGTCGCATCGGTCGAGTAGGGGCCCACGCCGACACCCGGCGCGGACGAGAAGCGCACGCGGTTCTGGTTCACGCCGGCCCATGCGCGCACCCGCGGCGGGCCGAGCAGGTCGTCGCCGGGATCGAAGGGGTTCGCGTCGGGTGCGGCGGCGTTCTGGGTGCGCTCCCACTCCGATCCGTCGCTCTCGCCCCCGTCGTCGGTGTCCGAGTCCAGCGGGTTCGTCTTGGTGACCTGGAACTCGAAGAGGGTCGTGAGGCCGTCCTTGTCGGGGTCCTGGCTCTGCGGGTCCGCGACGTCGGGATCCAGGCCGTTCTCCTCCTCCCACCAGGTCGGAAGCCCGTCGCCGTCGTCGTCGACCCCGGGCTGCATGAAGAAGCCGACCCGCTGGCGACGCTGGTAAGCGAGGGTGAGCGGGGAGAAGCCCGTCGCCTCGACGATGGCGGTGTAGCCGCCGCCGGCGTTCGTATCGAGCAGGGTCGCCCCGTAGAAGCCGTCGTCCGCCTCGCCGTCTCCGTGACGTCCGTCGTCGAACATGGTGCGGACCTCGCCGGTGCGGGGGACCGTGATGGTGACGGTGGCTCCGAGCAGCGGGTCGAGGTCGCTCAGCAGCGCCACGACCGGCATCGGGCGGCCCGCGTCGCGCTGGCTCTTCGGCAGCCCGAGGAAGACCTCCAGGGTGAGGTCGCTCACCACGGCCGCCTCCGTGAGGAACTGGTCCGCGCACTCCGGCGCGTCGCAGATCAGGACCATATCCCAGGTTCCCGCCATGGGCGTCGGAATCCGCCACAGACTGTGGCCCGCCCAGGTCCGGGTCGGTGCTCCCACCGAGCTGTCGAGCGGGTTCCGGAGCGTGACCGAGGGCGGCGGCGCGGTCTCGGGAGACCACTTGGCGACGAAGACGCCCTGGCTCGCCGAGAAGTCGACGTAGATCGGAACGGTCGCGAACCCCGAGTCGAGGCGGGCCATCACCTGCTGCTCGCCCAGTACCTCCTCGGCGACCACCCGATAGATCTCGCCGAGCTCGTTCGCGAAGACCTGCTCGGCGGTCTGCCCGGCCCCCACCTCCGTCAGCCACTGGAAGGTCCCGTTGCTCGCGTCGACCAGCTCTTCGAGCGCCACTCCGTCCGCATCGTCCCCGATGGCGACGACGTGGATCTCCGGAACGGTGTCCCCGGCGTCCTTGCGGGTCTCGTACTCCTCGATGAAGGCCGGGAGGTGGTCGTTCTCATTCGCCACGGTGTCGGCGCCGTCCGAGAGCAGGATCATCGACCAGCGCGGGTTGGGGAGGGTCTGGTCGATCAGCCACTGCTGCGCGCTCCGGAGGCCCAGCCCGATCGCAGTCTCCCCCATTGGTGGATCCATTCCGGTGATCGAATTCAGGGCCTGGAGCCTCGAGAAGTCGGTCCAGGGACCCAGGGCCTTCTCCAGGGTGGGGAGGTCGTTGTAGCTGAGGATGCCGATCCGATCGCCGACGTCGTACGCATCGATGTAGACCTTCGCCGCCTCCTTGGCGGCCGCGATCTTGGCGCCCGCCATGCTGCCCGAGCGGTCGATCACGATCATGTTATCGGCGTCCTGGTTGGCCCCGCCGTAGGTCAGCGCGTTGAACTCCGTGTCCGTGAGGCCCGAGTACTCGACGCTGACGTTGCACCGGTCGTCCGGCGCGCAGCCGGGAGACGCCGGAGCGCGCATGGAGATCCAGTACTGCCCCGCTATGTACGAGAAGGCGACGATCGGGCTGTTCGCGGGGTTGGGGGTCGGGTGGACCTGCGTGCCCTCCACGAGGACGACGA
>JASFUR010000400.1:0-3655 GCA_050050215.1 Gemmatimonadota bacterium | reverse complement strand
CGGTGAGCCCCACGATCTCCTCGTTCGACGCCTTCGCGACCGCGACCCGATCCGGGTCTTCGGCGCGAAGCTCGAAGTGCTTCGTGAGCGACTCCTGGCGGATCTTCTCCTGGATCATCATCAGGCCGTAGATCAGGCCTTCGGGCCGCGGCGGGCAGCCCGGCACGTAGACGTCGACCGGGACGATCGTGTCGATCCCCTGCACCATCGAATAGACGTCGAAGACGCCACCCGAGGATGCGCAGGCACCCATGGAGACGCACCACTTCGGCTGCGGCATCTGGTCCCAGATGCGGCGCAGCACCGGTGCGAGCTTGTAGGGAACGCGGCCCGCGCAGATCAGCACGTCGGCCTGACGCGGGCTGAACGACATGCGCTCCATGCCGAAGCGGGCCAGATCGAAGTTCGAGGCTGCGGCCGCCATCATCTCGATGGCGCAGCACGCCGTACCGAACGGCATGGGCCACAACGAATTGCGGCGCCCCCAGTTGATGACTTCGTCGATCTTCGTGGTGAGGAACGTCGGGCTGCCGGAGCCGAACATTCCGCCCTCGCTCTTCTGCTTTCCGCCACCCGGAAGCAGATCGCCTATACCCATTCGAGGCCTCCCTTCTTCCACTCGTAGAGCAGTCCGACCGCCAGCACGATCGTGAAGAGGCCGACCGCTACGAAGGGACCCCACCCCAGGACTCGCATCTGCACCGCCCACGGAATCAGGAAGATCGTCTCCAGATCGAAGACGATGAAGCTGATCGCGACCATGTAGAACTTGACGCTGAAGCGCTGCTTCGTGCTTCCGAGCGGGATCATGCCCGACTCGTAGGGCATCAACTTCTGTGGCGTGTCGCGTCGGGGGTTCAGAATGTGTGAGGTGACCACCATCCCCACGGCGTTCAGCAGGGAGACACCGAAGAGGAGGAGGAGTGGGAGATAAGCTCCCGACATGTGGGGTCGCCTAAGTTTGTGAAAATGTTCACGAGGCCCGACCGGCGGCCAAAAGGTACCGGCCGTGCCGAGTGAGTGTCAACCGGAGGAGAGACCCGATTCTTTGGGATTTTCGGCCGTTTGCACGACCTTGTTCGGGACGTCTATGTTCGGCGCCTTTGGCACCCCCGACATCAACCGATAGGGCCCCTTCCTCGGGGCACCCATACACGTGAGGGAGAAGCACGGTCCAATGCCGATCAAGAGCGACAAGTGGATCCGCAGGATGTGCGAAGAGCACGGCATGATCGAGCCGTTCGAGAGCGGACAGGTCCGCGACGGCAACATCTCGTACGGGGTCTCGTCCTACGGCTACGACATCCGCGTGTCGCGGGAGTTCAAGGTCTTCACGAACGTCAACAACGCGATCGTGGACCCCAAGGCGTTCGACGAGCAGTCGTTCGTGAACTTCGAGACCGACGTCTGCATCATCCCGCCGAACTCGTTCGCGCTCGCCAGGACCGAGGAATACTTCCGGATCCCGCGCAACGTGCTGGCCGTGTGCCTGGGGAAATCGACTTATGCACGTTGCGGATTAGTTGTGAACGTAACGCCCTTGGAGCCCACCTGGGAGGGCTATCTCACGCTCGAGATCTCGAACACGACGCCCCTGCCCGCCAAGGTGTATGGCGGTGAGGGCATCGCCCAGCTCCTCTTCTTCGAAAGCGACGAGGAGCCCGAGGTGGCCTACGCGGACCGGAAGGGGAAGTACATGAAGCAGGTGGGGGTCACGCTGCCGAAGATGTGAGGCGGCCCCACCGAGACCGTGACCAGAAACGTGCCCCACCTAGTCGACCGGCTCATCGAACCGCACTTCCAGGTAGGTGATCGAGCCGTCGACCGCCGTGTACTGGTGCGGCGAGCCGGACGCTACTCGAAGTACAGCCGCGACACGCTCTCGGCGACGCAGGCCGGCTTCTCCATACCCTCCACGTCGACCGTCACCAACCGAACGAGCTGAAGGCCGCCGGACACCTCCTTCACCTCCTTTAGCGTGCTCCGGGCCCGAATCCGCGACCCCGCCCTGACCGGCGCCGGAAAGCGCACTCGATTCAGGCCGTAGTTCACACTCAGCCTCACACCGGGGTAGGTCGGCTGCTCCCCACCCGCTCGCGTCAGCATGGGCAGCATCGAGAGGGTCAGGAACCCGTGCGCGACGGTCGCCTCGTACGGCGACTCACGCTCGGCCCGCTCGACGTCGACGTGGATCCACTGGTGGTCGCCCGTGGCATCCGCGAACTCGTCGATGCGCTCCTGGTCGACCTCGACCCAGTCACCCACGAAGGTCTCTTTCCCGACCTGCCCCTCGAGCTCTGACAGGACATCTTGTATGGACATACTTGGATCTCCGGCTTGCCGTGCGGTCGTCGTCAGAAGCGGACCAACACGTAGTCTGTCGTGATCATCGACGCGCGGAAGTTCCCGAGGGATCGTCCCCGGGCTCCGGTCGACAGATAGGCATTCCCCAGGGGCCCTGGAAAGGACTCCGCCCACGCCACCAGACACGTACCGGCCGTGGGCGGAAACTGCCCCGCCAGCACGCGCGCGTCCCCGTTGAGCTGATCGAGGGTGTAACGGTCGAGGTCGAAGTTCCCCGGATGCTCACCCACGTCGATGGGATACGGAACGACCCGTGCCCCGTCTGCCTCGACGCCCTCGTAATAGACCAGAGAGGCGTAGCTGAGCCCGGTCGCGACGATCGTCTCGCAGCCCGCGTCGTCGAGGGCCGTAAGCATCTCGACGTTGCCGGCCTTGCGAAGAATGTCGGCTGACCCGGCCACCTCGAACCCGGCGAGCACCGTCCATGCGACGACGAACAAGATCTGCATCCGCGCGCCAATGCGTGCGAGCGCACCCGCCAGCACCAGGAGGAAGAGCGGAAGCAGGACCACGTCGCTCCGCCCCGCCAGATAGATCGGGGCGCCCACGTAGGAGCGAATAGCCAGTGCCGCGAGCATCAGCGCGGTGACGAGCGTCGGGAGCACGAGCGGCCGCAGGTGGCGCCGCCATCGGGGGCTCACGGCGAGAGCTCCGAACGGTAGTACGAGGAGCCCTGCCACCACCGGCTGCCAGACGATCCCCCGCAGGGGCACCAGGGGATACTTCAGCCCACCGGGTGTGAAGGCCTGGATCGTGCGGACCACGGCCATACCCCTGGGATACTGCTCCCAGTACTCGCCGATCCAGCTGAAGTGGTGTGGATTCTCCAACTGCGCCAGGAACACGGGCAGCCACGGCAGGAAGGCCACGGCCACCGCGGCCCCCGACAGCATGAGCCGCTTCCGCCGCTCCCGCATCGCCACGAACGCGACGGCCAACACACACCCCACGAAGATGAGGCCATAGTAGTGCGTGTAGGCCACCGCCACGCCGGTCAGGATCGCCGGCCACACGTTCTCGGTCCGACGGAGCACGTCGAAGACCGCGTAATAGAAGAGGAGCCCGAGCAGGACGAGCATGGCGTACATCCGGATCTCCTCCGAGTAGTACGCATGCAGGGGGCTCACGGCGATCAGCCAGGCCGCCACGACACCGGTTCGCGCACGGTCCATGGCCCTGCCCACCAGCCAGATCGCGGGCACCGCGGCGCATCCGAAGGCGATGGACGGGATTCGCAGCGCCAGCGGCCCGATGCCCGCCAGCGCGGCCCAGGCCTTGAGGAGTAGGTAGT
>JASFUR010000399.1:0-3655 GCA_050050215.1 Gemmatimonadota bacterium | reverse complement strand
AGGGCTCGCACGAGGGTCGCTCGGCCGGACGTCGTCAGCGCGGCGATCGCCCGGGCGAGCAGGGGTACGACGAAGACCAGCAGCCAGACGGCGTGACGGGTCGGCCCGAACGGATAGAGCTGCACCGCGGCCCCCGCGAATGCGATGGCGAGCCCGGCCACGGCGGCGATCAGGACGGGGCTCCAGCGTTCGCGCTTCCACGCCCACACGCCGGCCGCCAGAGTCAGCACCGCCGCGGGTGCCGCCCACATCTCGCCCGCGATCATCGAGTGGAAGCCCACGAAGGCCAGCCAGGCGTCCCGGGGCGAGCCGATCATGAAGCCGGCCAGCCAGCCCTCCAGGGCGTGACCGCCGAGGTCCGCCTGGATCCGCCGCAGATGCAGGAAGTAGAGGGCGATGAGCGTCAGCGCCGGAATCGCCTGGGCGACCACCAGCCTGCGCCAGGCCGGCCGGCCCATACCGCGTCTGAAGCCGTCGACGAGGGTCAGGATCCCGAAGACCCCCAGCGCGAAGATCGTGGAGTAGTGGAGCAGGGCCGCCACCACCGTGCAAGCTCCATACGCCACGAGCCGCTTCGTGGACGGCTCACGCAGGTACCGGAGCAGGAAGAGCAGCGCCGCGGCCAGGACGAGAAGAAGGAGGGCGTACTGTCGCATGACCTGCGAGAGGGCGATGGCTCGGGGTGACACCGCGAGCAGGAGTCCCGCCGCCAGGCCGGTGACCCCCGCCGTCACGTCACCGCCTCCGCTGGTGCGTCCCGCTTCGCGGCCCAGGAGCACGAACACGTAGACCGCCGCGAGGCCGCTGACGAAGGACACCGACCGGAGCGCGACGAAGTCGGTCGAGAGCCACGCCACGGCCCGAAGCGCGACGAGGTAGAGCGGGGGGTGGGAGATGACCATCGCCTCGCGCCAGGCCGCCCCGAGCCCATCGCGGGTCACGACCCCGTAGTAGATGCCCTCGTCGGGGTTGAGCCACCAGCCGAAGAGGTCGGGCAGTCGCAGAAGCGCGGCCAGGAGGATCACGCCCGCGATCAGGAAGGGCTCGCGCCGGAGGACCCGGACCAGCGCGCCGTCTCGAGGTTCGCTCATGCGCGAAACATACCACCCGACCGATCAGCGGGGATGCCCGCTGCGATGTGCGTGTACCGTGCGCCAGACGGTATATCCGAAACATCTGGCTCCCGGCGGGGTGTCAAACGATCGAGACACGTCGACGAGAGCTCAGGAGCGTCGGGTATCGCTGCCGACGCGCCGACAGTATGCGGGGGTACCGGACGCGATGGCGACCAGGAAAGACAAGAAGCACTTGGTGCAGGAACGCAGGATCCTGAGGAGCGAGTCCCGCTGGCTCCAGAAGGCGCTCTTCGCGCTCGGCAAGGCGTCCGAGGCGCACGAGAAGCTCTCGAATCTCAACGGTGACGAGCACGAGCCCCTCATCGTGGATGTCGACGGCGACCAGTACGACATCGATCTCGTGACGGAAGCGGTGAAGGAAGCGGTTATGGAGCGCAGCGAGGCCCTCCGGACGAAGGTCCGGAAAGACCACGCCCTCGCCCGCTGACTCGGGCTCCATCTCGGTCCCACGGGGCGATTCCATGCAGCCATGGGTGCGCATCCTATGCGCAGTCCTTGGGTTTGCGTTCTGGATGCACTCGGGTCAGACTCCGGGCTTGAGTTGTTCGAAATTCTCGAAATCCAAGCCATTTCCGGAGATATGAGCCTACCCGCGACCCCTGATTCCCCCCCGACTACGTCCACCGATGCCCTGACCCCCGAAATCGCGAGCCGCCTCGACCACATCTGGTCCCTCGCCTATGGCGCTCGCACGAAGGAAGACCTTCTCCACCTATACGCCGAATGGGCGGAGTCGTACGACGAAGATCACGACGCCATCGGCTTCTTTGGGCACCACCTCACCGCCGCCACGCTCGCCAAGCACATCACGCGGCACGACGTCGCGCGCGTCCTGGATGCCGGCGCGGGCACGGGGGCGGCCGGTGAGGCGCTGCACGAGATCGGCTTCCGCGACATCCACGCGCTGGACCTCTCTCCGGACATGCTGGAGGTCGCACGCCGCAAGGACGTATACCGGGAGCTCGGTGTCGCGGACCTCGGGATGCCCGTCGACAAGTACCGAAAGGATACGTTCGACGCCGTGGTGCTCGTCGGAGTCTTTTCGTACGGGCAGGCTCCGGCGTCGGCGCTCGATGAAGCCGTCCGGCTCTCGCGGCCCGGCGGACTCATCGTCTTCACTACCCGGACCGACTTCCACGAAGAGGACGCGATGGGCGTGCGTTCTCGCATGGAGCAGCTCGAGCAGTCGGGGGCGTGGAGCCTGGTCGAGGTCACGGACCCGCAGCCCTACCTCCCCGCCAAGGACCCGGATGCACTCTTCCGCGTGTGGTGCTACCGCGTGACGGGCAACGGCCACGCCGAAGTCGAGAGTGGATTCGACGACGTCGCCGAAGAGGCGTTCGAGGCGGACGACGACGTCCTCCGCTTCGATCACGCGTGGATCTGGGACTCCGCGGCATCGCGGCTCTACGATCGGTACACGACCACCGGCGAGTACTACCTGACCGACTGCGAGGAAGAGATCCTCTCGGATCACGCCAAGAGGATCTGGAACGACGAGGGCCTCCTGGTCGAGCTCGGATGCGGCTCCGCCCGCAAGATCTCCCACGTTCTGCAGGTGTGCGCCGAGTCGAGCGACGAGCCGGTCACCTACGTGCCGATCGACGTGTCGCAAGGCGCGCTCGATTCGACCGAGCGCGACGTGCGTGAGCGCTTCGCCGAGGACGTGAGAGTGGAACCGCGCCAGGGGATGTTCGCGGAGGTGCTCTCCGACATCCCCTCGCAGGAGGACGGCAAGCTCATCTTCTTCTTCGGATCGTCACTCGGGAATCTCGAGTCGGTCGAGGAGACCATCGAGTTCTTGAAGAACCTCCGGGCCGGCATGGGCCCGCGTGACCGTCTGGTCGCGGGCGTCGACCTGGAGAAGGACCCCGAGGTCTTCGACGCGGCGTACAACGAGAGTGAGGAGTGCCGGAGCTTCTTCGCCCACATGATCCGACGCGTGAATCGCCACCTCGGCGCCGATTTCGATCCAAGAGAATTCGAGCTCGCCTCGACGTACGAGCCGGAGCCCGAGTACGACGGAATCCGGACCCACGTCGTGAACCTGCGGGTCAGCCCGCGTGAGCCACAGAGCAGCTGGGTGCGCTCGCTGGAGAGGGAGATCCGCATCGACGCGGGTCAGCCGGTGCAGGTCGGCGTATCGCGGAAGTTCAGCGCGGCGGCGTTGCGTGAGATCGCATCCAGGGCGGACCTCCGCCTCCGGCAACAGTGGTTGGACCGGCGCGGATGGTTCTCGCTGAACGAGATGGTTCCCGCCGGCTCACACGGCAGCGCGTAGCGAGATGGCCGGGCCCGCGAGCGCGGCCACGGTCGCAGAGCCCGTCCGGGCGGACCCGCCGACGTGATCCGCCTGGAGAAGCTGACCCGCACGTTCAGCCAGGAGGGCGGCGAGGTCGTCGCCGTTCGTGACGTCTCCTTGCAGATCGCCAAGGGGGAGTGCGTGTGCCTCATCGGCGGGAGTGGGTGCGGCAAGACGACGACGCTGCGTCTCATCAACCGGCTTCTGGAGCCGACGT
>JASFUR010000398.1:0-3681 GCA_050050215.1 Gemmatimonadota bacterium | reverse complement strand
ACCTTCGCCCGGAGGGCGCGGCTGCCCGCGCCGGCCCTGAGGTTCGGGTTCGAGACCGGCGACCCGAGCGGGTCCGAGTCGGGCATCCTGCCCACCTTCGGCATCAGCATTCCGATTCCGCTGTTCGATCGCGGAGGCGCGTCGGTGGCGCAGGCGGAGGCGGCGGTTCACCGGGCCGAAGCCGAGCGGGCCGTCGTGGCGCGGGACGTCGCGACCGCGCGCGTCTCGACCCGGCGCCGGTGGGAATCGGCGATGCGGCGGCTGGAGGCGGACGAAGCCGCGGTCGCCACCGCCCTGGACGTCGCCGCGCTGGCTCAGGACGCCTACCGGGAAGGAGCGTACCCGCTGGCGAGCGTGCTCGACGCCCAACGCAGCGCCAGGGACGCACAGAGCCGCCGCATCCAGGATCTCGTCGAGGCCCGCGCCGCCGCGGCCGCTTATCGCTTCGCCACCGTCGCCGGGGGAGTCCAACCGTGAGACATACATCCCTGACCGTTCGACTCCCGAGCGCCGCGTGCGTCCTCGTGACCGGTCTCCTTCTGGCCTCCTGCTCGGCCGGCAACGGCGAAGGCGGCGACGCCACGCCGGCCGTGTCCGCGGGCGTCGGACGTGCCGTCGTACGCGACTATCGGGTCACGGTGTCGGGGCTGAGCACCGTCATGGCCCGACCGGGTGGTGCGGCCAAGGTCTCGGCCCCCGGCGAGAGCGTGGTCACGGCCATTCGCGTGGCGGCAGGGGACGTCGTGCAGGCCGGTGCGCCGCTCGTGGAGCTGGACCAGACGGTCTGGCGCGAACAGGCGCGCCACGCCGAAGCGGAGCTCGCGACGGCCGAGGCGGCCCGGACGCGAGCCGAGAGCCTGGTGGGACGGGGCATCCTCCCCGCCAAGGATCTGCAGGCGGCCCAGGCGGCGGAGGCCTCGGCCCGCGCCGCCGCGGCGGACGCGCGGCGCAACCTGGACCGCTCTGTTCTCCGGTCCCCGATCTCCGGCGTGGTGACCGCGGTCAACGCGGCCGTGTCCCAGCCCGTCGCGGCGGCGGACGTGCTCGTCGAGGTCATCGACCTCTCGGAGCTGGACGCGGCCGTGCAGCTCACACCCGACGCGGCGGGTCTCGTCACGGCGGGTGACAGCGTCACGCTGTTCTCGGGCATCGAGAACCCGGGTGAGCCCGTCGCGGCGGGAGTGGTGAGGGGCGTCAGCTCCCAGGTCGCGTCTCCCACCGGTACGGTCGTGGTCCGCGTGGCCCTCGACACTCCGACCCGCCCCGTGCGGGTCGGCCTCTCCCTGCTGGCACGCATCGTCGTGGCGCGACACGAGGAGGCGGTCGTCATCCCCCGGGACGCGATCGTGCCGGTCACCGACGGCATGGAGGTCTACGTCGTGGACGACGCGGGCGTGGCGCACGCGACCGCCGTGGTGCTGGGAGCGTCCGACCCCGACTCGGTCGAGGTGACCTCGGGATTGTCCGGTGACGAGCAGATCGTGACCGAAGGCGCGTACGGCATCGTGGACGGAGCCCGCGTCGAGGCGACGCCCGCGCCATGAGCCTCTTCGACGGACTGGTTCGCCAGCGCAGGTTCGTCTACCTGCTGGTCACGCTCGTGAGCGCCGCCGGCGTCTGGTCGGCCCTTCGGCTTCCTTCCTCGATCTATCCCGAGCTGCGCTTCTCGAGGATCACGATCGTGGCGCAGGGGACGTCCCTGAACGCACGGCAGCAGCTGTACGCCGTCACGCGCGTCCTCGAGGAGGCCGTCAGCGTGGTACCGGGCCTCCAGCGCCTGCGCTCGCGCTCGATCTACGGGGCCAGCGAGCTCGCGCTCTCTTTCGAGCCCCGTACCGACATGCAGGTGGCACTCCAGTTCGTCGAGGCCCGGGTCAACGAGGTCCGGCCCGAGCTCCCCGACGGCCTGAGCATCGAGACCCAGCGGCAGCTGCCGTCGCTCTTCCCCATCGTCACCTACAACGTCATCGGTGCCGACGCCGGCGAGCTCTACGACATCGCCCGCTACCAGATCCGTCCGGCGCTGGCGGGCATCCCGGGCGTGGGGCGCATCGACGTGCAGGGCAGCGACATCCGGGAGGTCGAGGTCGTCGCCGATCCCCTGGCCCTGACCAGCGCGGGTCTCTCGTACGAGGGGCTCGCGTCCGCCATTCAGGACGCGCTCGGCGTGCGCGCGGTGGGGCGCGTGAAGCGTGACCACATGCAGCTACTGGTCACGATGGACGAGCAGGCGCATCAGCTCGACGACATCGCACGCGTGGTGTTGCCGGGGGGGCTCATGGTCCAGGACGTCGCCACCGTACAGCTCGGCACGGTCGACCGCGTGAGCCTCATCCGAGGCGACGGTCGGCCGGCCGCGTTGGTCAACATCGCGCGCCAGGCGCAGGGGAACACGCTCCAGCTCGCGGACAGCGTGGCGCGCACCATCGAGACGCTCCGGCGCACCATGCCTGCGGGCGTCAGCATCGAGCCGGTGTACGACCAGGCGGGCCTGGTTCGCGATGCCGTCAGGGCCGTGCGCGACGCCATGCTCCTCGGCACCGTGCTGGCCATTCTGGTCCTGTTCGTCTTCCTGCGCGGGGGAGCGATCACGGCCATCAGCGCGCTGGCCATCCCCCTGGCCATGGCCGCGACCGTGTTCGTCATGCGGCTCATGGGCACCACGTTCAACCTGATGACCCTGGGTGGGATGGCGATCGCCATCGGCCTGGTCATCGACGACACCGTGGTGGTGACCGAGAACATCGCGCGCCACCTCGCGCTGACCGAAGACAGGAAACAGGCGATTCGGGAGGCCCTGAGCGAACTGGTGTGGCCGGTCACCACGTCCACGCTGACCACCGTGGTCGTGTTCCTGCCGCTCGGCCTCCTCCAGGGGGTCGCGGGCCAGTTCTTCCAGGCGCTCTCCGTGACGCTCGTCATCGCGGTGCTCGTGTCGCTGGTCCTCGCGCTGGCGCTGGTGCCTCTGATGGCGGACCAGTTCGTTCGCGTCGAAGCGTCGGGTGAGGGCGCGGAGCGGGCCGCGCGCAGGTCCGGCCTCCGGGGTGTTCTCGACCGCGCCGCGCGCGGCATTGATGCCATCGCGCACGTCTACGCGCGCACGCTCGAGGTGGCGCTCCGGCACCGTCGCGCCGTGGTGGCCTCGGCAGTCCTCCTCCTCGCCGCGGGCGTCGTCTCGTATCGATACCTGGAGACGGGCTTCCTGCCGGTCATGGACGAGGGTGCGTTCGTGCTGGACTACTGGACGCCCACGGGCACGTCGTTGGACGAGACCGACCGCCAGCTGATGAGCCTGGAGCGGATCCTGGCCGACACGCCCGAGATCCAGAGCACATCCCGACGGACGGGCGCCGAGATGGGGCTCTTCGCGACCGCGCAGAACACCGGAGACCTCGTCGCGCGCCTCGCGCCGCACGGTCAGCGAAGTCGCGACATCTTCCAGGTGATGGACGAGGTGCGGGTCGCCGCCGAGCGCGGGGTGCCCCGCCTGCGCGTGGAGTTCATCCAGCTCCTGAGCGATCTGGTGAACGACCTGGCCGGCAACGCCACGCCCATCGAGGTGAAGATTTTCGGGAACGACTTCGGCCGCATGGAGCAGTACGCCCGCCAGGTCGGGGCTCGGCTGGAGGGCATCGACGGGCTCGTCGACCTCTTCGACGGCGTCCCGGATCCCTATCCGGA
>JASFUR010000397.1:0-3685 GCA_050050215.1 Gemmatimonadota bacterium | reverse complement strand
CGGGCATGCCCTCCGAGGACGACTTCGAGGTCGTCGAGGCCGACGTGCGCGAGCCGGGCCCCGGCGAGGTGCTCGTCCGCAACGTCTTCATGAGCGTCGATCCGTACATGCGCGGTCGCATGCGGGACCGAAAGTCGTACGCGGCGCCCTATGCGTTGAACAAGGCGATGACCGGCGGCGCCGTGGGCCAGGTCGTGGAGTCGCACGTGCCGGGCCTTCTCGAGGGCGATTGGGTGCTGAGCAACCTCGGATGGCGTGAAGCGTTTTGCTGCGCCGAGGACGAGGTCACCCCGCTCGGAGACCTGAAGGCGGGGCCGTCCGCGTATCTGGGCGTCATGGGGATGCCCGGGATGACGGCGTACACGGGCCTCCTCGCCGCCGCGAGCATGAAGGACGGCGAGACCGTCTTCATCACCGGCGCGGCTGGCGCGGTCGGCTCGGTCGCCGGCCAGATCGCCAAGGCCAAGGGATGCAGGGTCGTCGGCACCGCGGGCAGCGAAGACAAGATCCGTTGGCTCGTCGACGAGTTGGGCTTCGACCACGCGTTCGATTACCACGACGGCGACCTGCGCAAACGGATCCGCGAGGGTGCGCCGGACGGCGTCGACGTCTTCTTCGACAACGTCGGGGGCGAGCTGCTGCAGGCCGGCATCGCGAGCATGCGGCAGTTCGGACGTATCGCGCTGTGCGGCGCGATCTCGATGTACAACGACACGGAGCCGGCTCCGGGCCCGACCAACCTGCCGCGGGCGATCGGGTTGGGGCTCAACATCCACGGGTTCCTCGTCGCGCACTACCGGCACATGCGCGAGGACTTCGAGCGGGACATGGCGCAGTGGCTCGCCGACGGGAAGGTCGAGTACCGGGAGACCGTCTACGAGGGGATCGAGGCCGCCCCCGACGCGTTCCTCGGGCTCTTCACCGGAGCCAACACGGGCAAGATGATCGTCCGGCTCGGCGAGGAGGCGTGACCCGATGACGTCGATCTCGGCCAGCCCGCTCGGTGAGCTGCGCACCACAGCGGTGCTCGACTCGCACATGACACACGTGGAGGTAGGCTCGGGCGACCCCGTCGTCTTCCTTCACGGCAACCCGACCTCGTCCTACCTGTGGCGCAACATCATGCCGCACGTGGAGCCGCTGGGCCGCTGTGTCGCACCCGATCTCATCGGCATGGGGGGATCGGGGCCGGCCGAAGGCGGCCGCTACCGGTTCGAGGACCACCGTCGCTACCTCGACGCGTGGCTCGACGAGCAGGGGATCACCGAGAACGTGACGCTCGTCGTGCACGACTGGGGGTCGGGTCTCGGTTTCGACTGGGCTCGGCGACATCCGGACGCGGTGAAGGGCATCGCGTACATGGAGGCGATCGTCATGCCCGTCACGTGGGACGACTGGCCCGAAGCCGCTCGCTCGATCTTCCAGGCCATGCGCTCTCCGGCCGGCGAATCGATCATCCTCGAGAAGAACGTCTTCGTGGAGCGAATCCTTCCCTCGTCCGTCATGCGGGGGCTCTCCGAGGAGGAGATGGAGGTCTATCGCGCCCCGTTCCTCCAACCGGGAGAGAGCCGGCGCCCGACGCTGACGTGGCCCCGGGAGATCCCCATCGAGGGTGAGCCGGAGGACATGGTCGAGATCGTCGGCGCCTACGGCGATTGGCTCTCTGGGAGCGACGTCCCCAAGCTGTTCGTCAACGCCGATCCGGGCTCGATCCTCACGGGTCGCCAGCGCGAGTTCGCGCGCAGCTGGCCGAATCAACGCGAGGTCACCGTGCGCGGAACCCACTTCATTCAGGAGGACTCGCCGCACGAGATCGGCGCGGCGGTCCACGATTGGCTGGCCGGCGTGGGCGGCGGCTCAGACTGACGGGGCCGATGAGCAGAAGATCCAAGGCGGTCGTGTACCGCGAGGGCAGAGAAGGCGTCGAGGTCGAGGAGATCGAGGTCCGGCCGCCCGCCCGGGACCAGGTGACCATCCAGCTGGCCGCGTGCGGGGTGTGCCACAGCGACCTCTCGGCGACCAACGGCACGATCCCCATCCCCCCACCGCTGGTGCTCGGCCACGAGGGCGCGGGCGTGATCGTCGACGTGGGCGAGGGCGTGGAGGACCTGTCGGTCGGGGACCACGTGGTGACGATGTTCGTCAGCATGTGCGGCAAGTGCCGCTACTGCGTGACCGGTCGGCCGGCGATTTGCGACCAGGCCTCCCGAACGGTCGCGACCCTACCCGACGGCACGACCCCGGCCTACGACAAGGACGGCGAGCCCCTGAACGTCTTCACCGGGTGTGGTGTGATGTCGGAGTACGCCACGCTGCACGTCGACAGCGTCGTCCCGATCGACCCGGACGTTCCGTTGGACCGGGCCGCGTTGGTCGGATGCGGCGTGATGACCGGCGTGGGCGCCGTCGTCAACACGGCCCGGGTCGAGCCCGGAGCCACGACGGTCGTTTTCGGCGTCGGCGGGGTCGGGCTCAACGCGATCCAGGCGTGCGCGCTGGCGGGAGCCGTCATGATCGTCGCGGTCGACACGGTGGACGAGAAGCTCGAGCTGGCCCGGACGTTCGGCGCGACGCACACGGTGAACGCGGCCGAGGAGTCGAACGTCGTGCGGACGCTCAGGAAGCTGACCGGCGGAGGGGCCGATTATGCCTTCGAGTGCGTCGGCAACGGGGTCGTCGTGTCCCAGGCGTACGGGGCGACCCGGAAGGGTGGGACCACGGTCGTGGTCGGGGTGGCGCCTCCCGACGACAGGACGTCCATCGGCACCGCGAGCCTGACCTTCGCCGAGAAGACGCTCACGGGCAGCTACTTCGGGTCGGCGAGGCCGAGAGAGGACTTCCCCCGCCTGCTCGGTCTGTACCGGACCGGGCGACTCAAGCTCGACGAGCTCATCACCCACCGGTATCCGATCGACGAGGCGCCGCAGGCGTTCGTGGACCTCGTCGAGGGCAAGAACGCGCGCGGCGTGATCGACTTCGCGTGAACGGCGACGCCGGGGCTGCCGGGGAGGGCGTCATGAACGGGGCGCGGAGTCTGGTGCGCACGCTCATCGACAGCGGTATCGATACGTGCTTCACCAACCCGGGCACGTCGGAGATCCACTTCGTGGCCGCCCTGGACGCCGAGCCGCAGATGCGTGCGATCCTCGGGCTCTTCGAGGGTGTCGTCACGGGCGCCGCGGACGGGTACGCGCGCATGACGGGCAAGCCGGCGTGCACGTTGCTGCACCTCGGGCCGGGGCTCGGGAACGGGCTCGCGAACCTGCACAACGCGAGACGGGCCCGGGTGCCGATCGTGAACATCGTGGGCGAGCATGCCACCTACCACCGCCACCTGGACGCACCGCTCACGTCGGACATTCGGAGCATCGCCTCGGCCGTGTCCGGATGGATACGCGTGTCGCAGGATGCCCAGAGCGTCGCGAAGGATGGCGCCGAGGCCGTGGCGGCCAGCTACGGTCCTCCCGGCCAGATCGCCACGCTGATCCTGCCGGCCGATACCGCGTGGAATACGCCCGGGCATCCGGCGGAGCCCGTGCCACCCAATCAGCCTCCGACGCCCGACGACGCCCGCGTCGAAGACGTGGCGCGCGTCCTGCGGGACGCCAAGGAGTGCGGTGCGCTCCTCCTGAACGGCGCGGCGGTCTCCGAGCAGGGGCTCCTGCTGGCGGGCCAGGTCGCGGCG
>JASFUR010000396.1:0-3687 GCA_050050215.1 Gemmatimonadota bacterium | reverse complement strand
GAAGAGCACGCGCGCGCCGTCCACGTCGATCACGTCGTGGCTCTGCTTGAAGTGCGCGACGGCCTGCTCCACGAGATCCCACTTCTGCTCCTCCGTGACGTCGATTCGTATCTCCGGGGTCGACACGTACACCGGAAACTCGGCGACCATCTCCGAGAGCGGGCGCCCCGACTTGCTCACCAGGGACACCAGACGGCAAGCGTCGTACAGCGCGTCGTCGAAGCCGAAATAGTCGTCCGCCACCATGATGTGACCGGATAACTCGCCCGCGAGCAAGGCCCCGGTCTCCTTCATCTTCTTCTTGATGAGCGAGTGCCCCGTTTTCCACATGATGGGCTCACCACCCGCCGCCGCGAAGACCTCGGGCAGGACCTGGCTGCACTTCACGTCGAAGATGAGCTTCTGGCCCGGGCCGAGCTTCTCCAGCAGGTCGAGCCCGTAGAGGAGCAACAGGATGTCGCCGCGGACGATGTTTCCCTTCTCGTCGACGGCGCCGATGCGGTCGGCGTCTCCGTCGAAGGCGACGCCCAGGTCGTGGGGCGAGCCCTTCACGGTCCGGATGAGGTCGGCCAGGTTCTCGTCGACCGTGGGATCCGGATGGTGGTTCGGGAAGGTGCCGTCGGATTCGCAGAAGAGCGGCGTCACCTCGGCCCCCAGCGCCTCGAGCAGCGGGACCGCCACCAGCGCCCCCACACCGTTGCCCGCGTCGACGGCGACCTTCATGTCGGTGGTGAGCGAAAGACGCTCCGCAATGTCCGCTACGTAGCGGTCGAGCACCTCTTCCTCTACGAGAGCTCCCGCGCCGGAGTCCATGTGCCCATTGAGGATACGGGTTCGGATCTCCTGGATCGCATCGCCGTAGAGGGCGCTCCGTCCGAGGCTCATCTTCACACCGTTCCACTCGGGCGGGTTGTGCGATCCGGTGATCTGCACCCCGGCGTCGGTCTTGAAGGTGGCCTCCGACCAGTAGAGGACCGGGGTCGGCACCGTCCCGACCTGCAGGACGTCGACCCCCGCGGCCCGGATGCCGGTCACGAGACCCTCGACCAGCTCCGGAGAAGTGGTGCGGTTGTCGTTTCCGACGGCGATCCGGGGCGTCCTCTTCCCCGTCTCGGCCCGCACCATGGAGGCGAAGGCTCGGCCCACGCTCTCGGTGACATCGGCGCTCAAGTCGTCGCCGACGATGCCGCGGATGTCGTATTGGCGGAAGATGTGCTGCTTCATCGTCTCCTCAAGGGAACGGGGAGCGCGTTCATGGATGCGTACTGCAGGGCGGAGCGGACCCGGCGCCCGGACCTATTGGCCGAAGCCGGTGAGCGAGCCGCCGAAGGTGCCCAGGCCCTCGACGCTCGAACGGGCGAACTCCAGCGCCTGTCCGGGGAAGAGCCCGGTGTAGAGGATCAGCGCCACCGTGACCACCAGGGCCACCTGCAGCGTCAGCGGAGAGAAGTATGCCGCCTCCGACTCCGCTTCCGATCTCGAGTCCCTCATCCACATGTACCAGGCCACGCGCAGGTAGTACCAGTACGAGGCGATCGTCGTCATGACGAGGATCACCATCAGGTACCACAGCTGGGAGTCGGCGGCACCCTGGAGCAGGTAGATCTTGCCTACGAAGCCGCCCGTGCCCGGAAAGCCGGCCAGGGACAGCAGGAAGATCGTCATCGCCACGCCGACCAGCGGCTGACGCCATCCGAAGCCCGCGTAGTCCTCCAGCTGAAGCCGCTCCTCGCCCTGGTGCGCGACGCCGATGACGACGGCGAACGCGCCGATGTTCATGAGCGTGTATACGAGCAGATAGAAGAGGAGCCCGGCCGCGGCGTTCTCGTTCGCCGCGGCGATGGCGACGAGAAGGTATCCGGCGTGCGCGATGCTCGAGTAGGCGAGCATGCGCTTCACGTTGGTCTGCGCCATGGCCATCAGGTTGGCGCCGATCATCGTGAGGGCCGCGAGCCACCACAGGATGGGGTACCAGAGCTCCCAGGCCGAGTCGAACGCGACGGCGAAGACCCTCAGGAAGGCCACGAACGCGGCCGCCTTCACCGAGGCGGACATGAAGGCCGTCACGGGTGCCGGAGCGCCCTCGTAGACGTCCGGGGTCCACATGTGGAACGGCACCGCGCTGACCTTGAACCCGAAGCCGATTACCAGAAGCGCGATGCCGACCGTGAGCAGCCCGGGAGAGGCGGCCCCGTTCGTAACGCTCGCGCCGATGACGGCGATGTTCGTGCTCCCGGTGGCTCCGTACACGAGCGCGATCCCGTACAGCAAGAAGCCCGTCGCGAACGCACCCAGCAGGAAGTACTTGAGTCCCGCCTCGGCCGACTTCCGGTCCCGACGGTTGAACGCCGTCAGGGCGTAGACCGAGATGGACATCACCTCGAGGCCCAGGAACACGACGATCAGATCTCGGGCACCCGCCATGAACATCATGCCGGCAGAAGCGAGCAGGATGAGGCCGTAGAACTCCCCGGCCTGCAGGCGCTGGCGGTACACGTACGTGAACGAGATCAGGATCGTGAGCGCCGCAGCGAGCAGGAAGATCCAGTTGGCGAAGAGCCGGAAGCCGTCCACGGCCACCATGGCGGTCTGGCTCACGTCCTCCACCCCGTACAGCCAACCGTTCGCGCACGCCGCGGCGGCCACGCCCGCCAACGCGAGCCACCCCAGGTCGGCACCGCCGGAGAAGCTCGGGTCGCCCTCCTCCTCGGGCTTCGCGTGCTTGCCGGAGACTCCCGCCACCAGCACGATCATGCCCCAGACGCAGAGCACGATCTCTGGCATGAGAGCCCACCAGTAGTCGAGACCCGAGCTGAAATCGAGTTGCATCAGTCGGCCTCGACCTGGTTGGATTCCGGTACTGCAGTGTCGGGCGCGTCGGCGTCCGGCGCGGTCGACGGCCTACTGGCCACGTCGTCCAAGGGTGCCTCGGCCGAGGCTACGCCCTCCACCCGCTCGATGACGGCCCGCACGCTCGGCTCCATGCGCTCCAGGAACGGCGTGGGATTCCAGCCGATCCAGATCATGAGCGCGATGAGCGGAGTCAGGATCGCCAACTCACGGCCGCTCACGTCAGGCACCTGCCGGTTCTCTTCGCTTTCCAGCTTGTTGA
Organism: Gemmatimonadota bacterium; assembly: GCA_050050215.1. Lineage (GTDB taxonomy): Bacteria > Gemmatimonadota > Gemmatimonadetes > Longimicrobiales > Gaopeijiaceae > UBA2982. Next base: position 575 of record JASFUR010000396.1, on the reverse strand, counting down.
AGAAGATCCTCTGGACCATCGGCAGCATGTAGTACGCGGCGAAGATCACCCCCAGCGTCGCCACGATCGCGACACCCGCGTGCGTCTCGAACGTGCCCAGGAGCGCCAGGAACTCGCCCACGAAGCCGCTCGTGCCGGGCAGACCGATCGAGGCCAGCGCCGTGATCACGAACGCCGTCGCGAGCCAAGGGGCCACGCGGCCGAGGCCGCCGAAGTCGGCGATCTCACGCGTGTGCCGCCGCTCGTACAGCATGCCGAGCAGGAGGAAGAGCGCACCCGTGCTCACACCGTGCGAGATCATGACGATGAGCCCGCCCTGCAGCCCGTTCACCGTCAACGCGAAGACGCCGAGCACGACGAAGCCCATGTGGGCCACCGACGTGTAGGCGACGAGCTTCTTGGCGTCCGGCTGCACGGCCGCGACCCAGGCCGTGTACAGGATCCCGACGACCCCGAGCACGAGCATCGTGGTGACGACCGTCGGGTGCTGAGCCGCGTCGGGAAAGAGCGGCAGAAGGAACCGGACGAAGCCGTACGTGCCCATCTTCAGCAGCACCGCGGCCAGGATCACCGAG
>JASFUR010000395.1:0-3689 GCA_050050215.1 Gemmatimonadota bacterium | reverse complement strand
GATGCGTCCTATGAGCACGTCGCAGAAGCCGTCGACGCTCCGCTCCTCGACGGGAATCCGGCTGACGCGGAACTCCTCGAACTCCCGCTGCATGTCGTGCATCTCTTCGAGGAGCTCGATCGAGTCCCGTTCGGCGAGTTGCGCGTGCAGCTGCGGGGCACCGATCGCCAGAGCCGGAACGCAGGAAGCGACGGCCAGGAGGAGGGGACTGCGCTGTCGGGGGCGTGGCATGGGGCGTGGCGACTGGATGGGTATTCCCGGCTCTCAGTGGCTGGGACGTCCGGTACCCGTCCTCTTGCACAGACGGTCCGGCTCGCGCCCTCCCGGCGCTCAGGGAAGGAGGAGCACCACGGCCAGGACCGCCGCGGTCGCCGCGCCGCACTTCGCCATGAGACGCCACGCTTTGGCCTTCAAGGCCCGTCTCTGGACGTCGTCCTGAACCCGTTGCGGACCGGCGTCCAGGTCGCAGAGTCCCTTCGACGCCAGGGCGACGCAGGTGTGTTCTCGCGCCTGGAGGATGCCGAGGAAGCCTGCGAAGACGAGCGGAGCCAGCACGAGCCGGGCGCCGACGCCCCATCCGAGCACGACGGCGGTGCCGGCCAGCGCCAAGGCGAGCGCGAGGGTCCAGGTACCCATGACGCGGCGCTTGCGACGTTCCTCGGGCCCGATGTTCACGAGGGGGGAAGTGTCCATTCGGCGTCCTCGGGAGCCGGTCGGCGTGTCCGCGACCGTTCGGTTCATACGGCGTCGCGAAGCCTCTGGGTCACGTTCTGCGGAACCTTCGCATACCATACGCGTTGTGTTGCGCTGCCGCACTCCCGGGGGCTAGCGTGGAGGCATGGCAGGACACGCCCCTGGGCGTCTCCGCGGTCCGAACGTGATAGGGGAGTGCTTGATGGATATCAGGAGTCGTGCGGGGTTCACCCTCATCGAGTTGCTGATCGTGGTCGTCGTGATCGGGATCCTGGCGACCATCGCGATCCCGAAGTTCTCGTCGATGAGGGAGAAGTCGTTCATCGCGGCCGTGACTTCCGACCTCAAGAACTTCGCGAGTCAGCAGGAGATCTACCTGAGCGACAACTTCACGTACGCAGGGACGGTCACGGCACTGGCTCCGGACCTCACGGTTTCCGACGCCGTGACCATCACGGTCAACGAGGCGACCCAGACGGGATGGGCAGCCACTGGCACGCACTCCGGGCTCGGTAGCGGTAGTCAGTGCGGGCTCTATTTCGGCTCGGCATCATCGGCGAACGCCACCCCGGCGATGGTCCCCGGCGTCGTCACGTGTAACTAGAGCCGTGGCCGCCAACCACCAGATCCGCCTCGCGGCTCGCCCCGAGGGGCTTCCGTCTCCCTCGGACTTCTCGATGAGTGAAGAGGCCGTCCCGACCCCCGGGGACGGCCAGATGCTCTGCCGAACGATCTACCTTTCCCTCGACCCCTACATGCGCGGCCGCATGAACGCGGGTCCGTCGTACGCGAAGGGGGTCGACCTCGGCGGCGTCATGGTGGGGCGCACGGTCTCCCAGATCGTGGAGTCGAACGTGGAGGGCTTCGAAGCGGGCGATTTCGCCCTCACCGGGAATGGGTGGCAGGAGTACGCGCTCTCGGACGGTCGGGGCGTGCGCAAGCTCGATCCGGCCGAGGCGCCCATCTCCACCGCCCTGGGAGTTCTGGGCATGCCCGGCATGACGGCGTACGTCGGTCTTCTGCATCACGGTAAGGTGCAGGGCGGTGAGTCGGTCGTCGTGTCGGCGGCCTCGGGAGCCGTGGGCGCCGTCGTCGGACAGATCGCGAAGATCAAGGGATGCCGTGTGGTCGGCATCGCAGGTGCGCGTGAAAAGTGTGACTACGTGGTGGACGAGCTGGGGTTCAACGCGTGCGTGAGCCACAAGAGCGACGACCTGGCCGAGGACCTCGCGGCCGCGTGCCCCGACGGGGTGGACGTCTATTTCGAGAACGTGGGGGGGAAGGTCTTCGAGGCCGTGCTGCCCCTGCTGAACGACTTCGCCCGGATTCCGGTCTGCGGTCGCATCGCGACGTACAACGACACGGAGCCGCCTCCAGGGCCGAATCGGGTCCCCGAGCTCATGGGCCTCACCCTCGTCCGTCGCCTCACCTTCCGGGGCTTCTTGGTATTCGATCACGTCGACCTGGAGCCCGACTTCCTACGCGATGTCGGCAGGTGGGTGCGTTCCGGGCAGGTCCGGTACAAGGAGCACGTCGTGGCGGGGCTCGAAAACGCCGTCGACGCCTTCCTCGGGCTCTTCAGCGGACGGAACTTCGGCAAGCTCCTTATCCGCGTAGGGGACGACCCGACGCGGTAGTCGAGCCCCGGCGAGAAAGGACGAGGGAGCGGGCGCTCGCCCCCGCTCCCTCTCCTCGTAGGTGTTGTCGCCCGCTGGCTACCTGGGAATCGGCTCGTATCCCTCGATGGCCCCGGGGCCCGTCCGGTAGCTCTCGTTGATCGCTTGCATGACGAGGTTCGGGAAGTCCTGACGCAGGTTGAAATGACTGTACGAGGTGATCTGCGTCATCATGATCATCACCGTCCGCTCGGTGGGATCGATCCAGAAGACCGTCCCCCACGCCCCACCCCAGCCGAAGGCGCCCGGCGTGAGCGTTTCCCGTGAGTTGTCGGGGTCCGTGAGCATGCTGAAGCCGAGCCCGAAGCCGTACGCGTCACGACCCCGGATATAGATGTTCTTGTCGCCCGTGTGGTTCGTGATCATGAGGTTCACGGTCGTCGGGCTCAGGATGCGAGCGCCGTTCAACTCGCCCCCGTTCAGGATCATCTGCGAGAAGCGGAAGTAATCCTCCACGGTCGACGAGAGGCCGGCGACGCCGCCGAAGTAGGTCGTGTGACCCACCTGCGGAGGACGTCGCAGCTCGATCGTGCGTCCCGGCCCGCTGGGGCTGTAGACGGCCGCCACACGATCCACTTTGGACTCCGGCACGTTGTAGTGCGTATCAGACATCCCGAGAGGATCGAAGATCCGCTCCTGCAGGAACCTGTCGACGCGCTGCCCCGAAATCCGCTCGACCATGTAGGCCACGTAGTCCGTGGAGCTCCCGTATCTCCATTCGTCCCCGGGCTGGAACGCCAAGGGCAGGGGACCGCGGGCGGCCATCGTCTCGGCGAGGGTCGCCTTCCTGCCGGCCATCTCCCGCTCGGCTTCGGTCAACAGGTCCCGGTCCGGGTCCACGCCGGCCGTGTGGGTGAGGATGTGCCGGAAGGTGATCGGCCGCTCCGCGGGGACGCGCTCGACGCCGCCCTGGCCTTCGACGAGGACTTCCTTGTCGGCGAGCTCCGGCGCGTACCGGGAGATCGGGTCGTCGAGCAGGAAGTACCCCTCCTCGAAGAGCATCATGAGCGCGGTGCTCACGATGGGCTTCGTCATCGACATGATGACGAAGATGGCGTCCTCGGGCATCGGCTCTCCGCCCTCGATGTAGCGCGAGCCCAGGGCGCTCTCGTGTACGATCTTCCCGTCCCTGGCCACCAGGGTGACGAGCCCCGCCACCATGTCGTCGTCGACGTAGCGCTGCATCGCCTCGTCGAGGACGTGCAGGCGCTCCGAGGACATCCCGACGCTCTCCGGGGTCGCCGTCGGCACACGCTGGGCGGCGGCTGGGGGGGAAGCTGCGAGCTGCGTCGCCAGGGCGAGGCCCATGGCGAGGAGGAG
>JASFUR010000394.1:0-3692 GCA_050050215.1 Gemmatimonadota bacterium | reverse complement strand
TCGGTCCCCTCAGGTGCGTGGACCACCACGACTCGACCCCTGGGCGCCACCACTCGTGCCGCCTCGGCGAGCAGGTCTCGACCCAGTCGACCATCGACGGCAACCGCCCTCAGGGTCGACGAAAAGACAGGCAGCCCTGGCCCGGCCATCATGCGGCTGGTCCGCGGCTCCTCCGGCCACGCCTGCAAGTCCGGGTCCACCGCGACGACGTGGATCTCGTCGGCGATCGCCGTGACCACCCTCGCGTATCGCGCCGGCTCGCCCACGAGCGCCACCGCTCCGGGACCCCCGGCGACTCCCAGGAGCGCCACGACGCGCTCGGCGTCCCCGTCCTCGCCCGGGGCAGGCGAGCCCGCAAGGCCGGCGGGCGGGTCATCGCGCGGCGGCGCACGCAGGTCCGCGAAGCCCTTCCGAATCGGGAAGGAGTCACGACAGTTCGGGCAACCCAGGCGGCCCTCCAGCACCATTCGGTCGTCGATGCGGTCCGCGAGCAGGATGAGCCCGAACGTGGGACCGCACCGCGGGCACGTCAGGCGATCGGTCAACAGGAGGTGCATGCAGTGCGGAGCGGGTGAGCGCTCAGCGGCCGGGCGTCAGGGCCCGATGCTCGGCGGCGGCGGCACGTCGACCGGGCCGTACTGCGCCCACTGGGTCGGCGACTCCCAGACCCGCGCATACAGGAGGCCCGCCGCCGCGGGGTCGGGCAGACGCTCCCTGAGCCGCTCGAAGAAGTACTTGGCCTGATTCTCCGCGCTCGTTTCGATGTCGTCGAACTGAGGCAGCTCGTTGAGGTTCTCGTGGTCGAGCCCATCGGCGAGCTCGCGGAGCGCGCCCTTCAGGTCCGCGAAGTCGAACGCGATGCCCGAATCGTCGAGGGTCTCGAGGCGCACGGCGGCTTCCACGACGTATCGATGGCCGTGAAGCTTGGCGCACTTCCCCTGGTAGTTCCGGAGGAAGTGGGCAGCGTCGTAGTGAGCCTGAGCGCACACCGTGAATGCATACCGTGTCATGCGGACTCGATCTGGAGTACGGGTATGGACACCGTGTCGGGACGGGTCGCCACGAAGAGCACCGCCTCCGCCACGTCTTCGGGGCGGAGCATATCCTCGCGGTTCGGCAGCCTCGGATTCTCGTCCGGATCCAGATGATCCCAGATCGGCGTGTCCGTGGAGGCCGGCTCCACCAGCGATCCGCGTACCCCCGTGCCTCGGAGCTCTTCCAGTAGCACCTCGTGGTACCCCCGCAGACCGAACTTCGAGGCCGAATACGACGCGTTGCCCTTGTAGGCCTTCCGGCCGGCGACCGATCCCAGGTTGACGATCAGGCCGCTGCCACGCTCGAGCATGCCCGGGAGCACCGCACGGTTCACCAGGAACGTCCCGCGCAGGTTCACGGCGAGCCGCTGGTCGAACTGCTGCACGGTCTCCTTCCAGCTGAGCGCGATCCCGAAGACCCCCGCGCTGTTGACCACGATGTCGGGTGGCCCTCCGAGGGTGCCCGTGATCCCGTCGACGGCGTCCCAGACCGCGACGTCGTCCGTGATGTCGGCCACCACGGCCTCACCGCCGATCTCGGCCGCGAGCTCCTTGATCGCGGCTTCGGACCGGGCCATACACCACACCCTGACCCCGGCGTCGGCGAGGCTCGCAGCGACCACGCGTCCGATTCCTTTGCTCGCTCCCGTGACGAGCGCGCTCTTCCCTGCGAGTGGGTTCGTCTCGGTCATCAGAGTGGACGATGGTCGCTGGTGGTGAGCCGCAGGAACTCGTCGCGCGTGCGCTGATCCTCCAGAAAGAGCCCCCGCATCGCAGACGTGATCGTCTTCGAGTTCTGCTTCTGGACCCCGCGCATCATCATGCAGAGGTGATACGCCTCGACGACGACCGCGACCCCCTGAGGTTGAGTCGTGTCCCACAGTGCCTGCGCGATCTGCTCGGTGAGGCGCTCCTGCACCTGGAAGCGCCGGGCGAACACCTCGACGAGGCGCGCGACCTTGGACAGGCCCACGATCTTGCCGTTCGGGATGTACGCGACGTGTGCCTTGCCGAAGAAGGGGAGCATGTGGTGCTCGCACATCGAGTAGAGCTCGATGTCCTTCACCAGCACCATGTTGTTGTGGCTCTCCTCGAAGAGCGCGTCGCCGAGCACTGCCTGCGGCCGTTCGTGATATCCCTTGGTCAGGAACTTCATGGATTCGCGGACGCGCTCGGGCGTCTTGAGCATCCCCGGCCGGTCGGGGTCGTCCCCGAGCCGGCGGATCATCTCGGCGACGAGGTCCTCGAAGGAGGCCTCGGACAAGTCGGCCCGCGACGCGGGTCCCACGGCGACATCACTCATCTGATCTATTCTACTCCCCCGTATACTCGACCCAGTTTCTGGGCGTCTCCCTGAGCAGCACCTTGGCGAGCTTCATCCGACCGGGCATCTCTCCGACCAGGCGGCCCCAGATCGCGACGGCCACGTTCTCGGTGGAGGGATTGAGCCCCTCCAGCCACGCAACCTCGGTGTTCAGGTTCTTGTGGTCGACGTCCGACACGACACGCTGCTGGACGAGCTCCTTGAGCTCCTTGAGGTCCATGACGAACCCCGTCTCGGGATCGACCGGACCTTCCACGGTCACCTCGAGCTCGTAGTTGTGGCCATGCCAGTTCGGATTGGAGCAGTCGCCGAACACGTCTGCGTTTCGCTCGTCCGACCAGTCGTCTCGGTACAGCCGATGCGCGGCGCTGAAGTGCATCAGGCGGGTGGCTCGGACTACGGCCATGACGCATCCGGTGGTTCGAGTCGTGACACCCCCGCACGTGGCGGGTAGGGCTCCAAGCAGCGAAGGGCCGGCGCCCGCACCACCTCGTGGTGGAAAGGCGTCGGCCCCCGCGTGCACACCGGAGGGTGGTTATTGAAGCCCGGGATGAACATCTGGTGACCTCCCCGAGAGTTGCCGCTTTCCCCTCAACGGGGGCTTAGCGTCGTCCTCGAGAGTCAGTCCCGGCTTCGGTGTGTTGGCTCAATAAGTGAGCCCCCCGATGTGCGGCAAGGAATATAGGTCCTCCCTCTGGCACGTAACAGGCCGTGCCGGGGCCCCGCTCATTTCGAAGCCCGGAAGCCCCGCAGGAGTTCCAGGTTGGCCACATCGGCTGCGACCGGATCGTCACCCTTCGGCGTCTCCAGCACTTTCGGAATTGCCCGCAGCCGCTCGTCCAGCATGAGGCGCCTGAACGGCTCGGCTCCGAGCGTGCCCTCCCCCAGGGTCTCATGCCGATCCTTGTGGGATCCGAGGGGATGCTTGGAGTCGTTCATGTGGACGAGGCCGAGTAGCTCGAGCCCGAGCACGTCGTCGAACCGGGCCCACACGCCGTACCAATCCTCCACGAGGTCGTAGCCCGCGCTGTACGCGTGACACGTGTCGAAGCATACGCCCACGCGGGAACGCTGCTCCGCGCCGATGGCGTCGAGGATCGCCCGGAGATTCTCGAAGGTGCCGCCCACGCTCGTGCCGCTCCCCGCCGTGAGCTCGAGGAGCACCCGGGTCGGCCCCTCTACGGCCTCGAGGCACTCGGTGAGGCCCTTCGCGTTGCGGACGATGCCCGCCTCCACATCCCCATCGGTCGCGTTCCCGGGATGCGTCACGAGGAAGTCCAGCCCCAGAGCCGCGCAGCGGCGCAGCTCGGCCTCGAACGACCGCTGTGACATTC
>JASFUR010000393.1:0-3694 GCA_050050215.1 Gemmatimonadota bacterium | reverse complement strand
GATCGAGCGGGTGTGCGACCACCTCGTCGCCATCGACGGGGGTCGTCTCGTCCGCTCGGCCGAGATCGGTGTCTTCACGGCTCAGACCGCGGCGCTCGGCGTTGAAGTCGATCACGGAGTGGACGAGCTGCGCGAGTGGCTCGCCGGAGCCGGCGCGGCCCCCGAGGACGACGGGCAGGGCGGGTTGCTCGTGCCGCTCGGTGAGGACGAGCGCGTGTACGATCTGGTGAGGGACGGCGCGTCGGAGCTCGGGCTGCCGCTCGTCCGCATGCAGCGCACGCGCAGGCAGCTGCGCGACCTCTTCCGCTCCGCCGATGGACGGGTCCCACTGGAGTCGGCCGGGGTCGGCGCGCAGGAGGAGCTCTGAGATGGCGGAGTCTGCGCGCACCGAGACGGGCACGATCTACGACATCGGGTACCAGCACTACGACGGGCCGCGGCTCGGTCGCCGGTACGCGATCTGGTCGCTCTTCGTCCATGGGCTGACCGCGGTGTTCGGGTTGGGAAGGGGGCTGAAGGGCGGCCTGCTCCCCATCGCTCTGTCGGCGGCGGTGATCCTACCGGCCGCCTTCCAGGCGCTGGCGACCGCGTACACGGACGGCGCCGTCGAGCTGTTCACGTACTCGAACTACTTCATCAACGTCTCGATGGTGTTCGCGTTCTTCTGTGCCTCGCGGGCGCCCGAGCTGATGAGCACGGATCAGCGCACGCGGGCCATGGTCCTGTATTTCTCCCGCGCGCTGCACCGTGAGGACTACGTGCTGGCCAAGGTGCTCGCGCTCGTCGCGAGCGTGCTCTTCCTCACCGCGACGCCCCTGCTGATCCTGTTCGCCGGACACGTGCTGGCTTCGACCAACCTGTGGGCCGCGTTCGCCGACGAGGCGCACCAGCTCCTTCCCATACTGGCGTCGTCGGTCGCGATGGCGCTCGTGCTGGGCACGCTGTCGACCGCGATCTCCTCGCTGACGCCCCGGAGGTACCTCGCCGCGGCGGCGGTACTGGGCTACTTCATGCTGTCGCGCGGAGTGAGCGAGATCCTGACCGATTCCCTCCGCGGCATGTGGGTCGTCTGGATGCAGCTCCTCGATCCGTTCGATGCGCTCGGGGGCTTCGCGGACTGGGTCTTCGGGACGGACCCGGCGCTCAGCCAGTACCTGGGGGCGGACGTGTCCGGCATCCGCTTCGGCGTGGCCTGCCTGGTGTACGTCTTCCTCGCCACCGCGGGCCTACTGGTCCGCTACCGGAAGGTCGGCACGTGAGCTCGGACGGCGCCCGCATCCTCGTCCAGAATGCCTCCAAGTGGTACGGCAACGTGGTGGCGGTGAACGACATCTCGTTCGATCTCCGAGCCGGCGTGACCGGGCTCCTGGGGCCGAACGGGGCGGGCAAGACGACGCTGCTCCGGCTCATCGCCGGCTTCCTCGAGCCGTCCTCCGGGCAGGTGGAGGTGAACGGCCAGCGCTCCTGGAAGAACCCGGACATCTACCGGGAGGTCGGCATCGTTCCGGAGCGCGAGACGCTGTATCCGTTCCTGACCGGTCGGGAGTTCGTCCGCATGAACGCCGTGCTGCACGAGCTTCCGTTCGTCGACGCGGCGGTCGAAGAGGCCATCGGGGCGGTCGATTTGACCGAGCGCCAGGACGAGCGGATCGGGGCGTACTCCAAGGGGATGCGTCAGAGGATCAAGGTCGCCAGCGCGCTCGTCCACGACCCGTCGATCCTGCTGCTGGACGAGCCCTTCAACGGTATGGACCCGACGCAGCGGCTCAAGATGATCGACCTGCTCAGGGACGACGCCGCACGGGGCCGGGTGATCGTATTCAGCACGCACATCCTGGAGGAGCTGCACCATCTGGCAGAGGAGGTGCTGGTCGTGGTCTCGGGCCGCCTGGCGGCCTCGGGAAACTTCCGCGAGATCCGGCGCCTGATGACGGACCGGCCCCACACGTTCACGGTGTCCGCGACGGACAACCGCGCGCTCGCGGCTGCGCTCATGACCGAGGCGTCGGTCTCGGGGGTGCAGCTCGAGGATGGGAAGGTGGTGGTGCAGGCCTCGGACCGCGGCGGCTTCGCCACCGCCCTGCCCAGGGTGGCGAAGGCCCACGACCTGGGCCTGCGGGAGATCATCCCCGCCGACGAGTCCCTCGAGAGCGTCTTCAACTACCTGGTGGACGCATGAGCTTGCGTGTCGAGCTGTCTCTGGCGGCGCTCACGTGGCGCCTTCTGCTCGGCAGGCGCAGGTGGCTCGCCCTGTTCCTCTGCAACGGCTTCCCGCCGTTTCTCAGCTGGCTTTTCATGTGGGAGCAGGAGGAGCTCCGCGCGACCGAAGGCCTCCAGTTCATCGAGGTCCTCTACGCGACCGTCGTGCTCAGCGTGCTGTTGCCGCTGGCGAGCCTGATCTTCGGCGCCATGGCCATGGGCCAGGAGATCGAGGATGGTACGCTCGCCTACACGCTCGCCAAGCCGACGGCCCGTTGGCGCGTCGTGGTGACCAAGGGGGTGGTGGCGTGGATGGCCACGGTGGCCACGATCCTTCCCGGCGTCTGGCTGTCCGGCTGGATCGTGCTGGGGTCGCCCACCCACCCGCTCGTGAAGGGCTTCACGGTGGGGCTCACTCTCGCGGCCCTCCTGTACTGCATCGGCTTCATGGCGCTGAGCCTCTATACGCGGAAGGCGTTGATCCTCGGACTCCTCTACGTGATCGGCTGGGAGGGATCGCTCTCCCGGCTCTTCGCGGGTACCCGTACGCTCAGCGTGCGCGAATATGCGACCTCGCTCGCGGAATCGATCTCGGAGATCCAGCTGCAGGAGCCGTTCACGTCCCCACTCGATGCATCCACGGCGATCCTGATGTCCGCGGCGGCTCTGGCCGTCCTCCTGGCGTTCGCGATCACCCGGTTGCGCACGCTCCAGCTCGTCGAGGAAGCCTGAGGATCGGTGCGCCCGGACCCCCCCGGACGAGGTGGACTTGGCGCGCCCATCCACGTGCGGTCCGACCCTTTACGCCCCCTGGCACCCGGGTTACGTTCCAATGCTCGTCCTCAAGTGGCCGCCCCAGGGTTTTTGGGGGCGGCTCTTTTCCAGCCAGAGAAGTCTGAGAAAAGCGCGGACGGGCGCCCCCAGGACGGACGGTTTCGGGAGCGCGACAGGTGGGGTACCGAAGCGGTCAAACGGGGCAGACTGTAAATCTGCTGGCATAGCCTTCGGAGGTTCGAATCCTCCCCCCACCATAGGGAAGGACTCCGTCGGTTAAGCGGAGGAAGCGGGAGGCAATGCGGGAGTAGCTCAGTTGGCTAGAGCATCAGCCTTCCAAGCTGAGGGTCGCGGGTTCGAGTCCCGTCTCCCGCTCTGTTGGGACCGGCGAAGGCCGGGTAGGAAGCACGCGCTCTGGTAGCTCAGTGGTAGAGCGCGTCCTTGGTAAGGACGAGGTCGCGGGTTCAATCCCCGCCCAGAGCTTTGGTACCGGAGCATCGCAGGTCGCAGGGAAACACTCGTGAGGGCCCTGAGCCCACAGCGCGGGACGGAACGTCCCGCTCCAAGACAGCCTGAGGATCCGAGGGGACGGTAATGGGCAAGGAGAAGTTCGAGCGGACGAAGCCGCACGTGAACGTGGGAACGATTGGCCACGTGGATCACGGGAAGACGACGCTGACGGCTGCGATCACGATCACGCAGTCGAAGAAGTACGGCGGGG
>JASFUR010000392.1:0-3695 GCA_050050215.1 Gemmatimonadota bacterium | reverse complement strand
GAGGTGAGCGCCAAGGCCCAGGACGCCCTTCGCAGCGCGGTGGACGACGGGCACCGCGCCGATTCGCTCAGGGGAGCCATCCCGCTCGCGGAGGTCCGAACCGCCCTTCCGTCCTGGGCGCCGACACACCTCGCGGACGCGGCGCTTCGGGCGCTCGTCGCCTCGGGGGAGCTGGAACAGGCCGAAGGCGGTGTGCGGCGGCCGGGCCACCGTCCGGAGCTCACGGCCGAACAGGCTGACGCTTCGGCGCAGCTCGAGTCGCTCCTCCGGGAGGGGGGCCTGGCCGCGCCGTTCGTGGACGAGTTCCCCGAGGAGCTCGGGTCCCGGAGGGACCTCCGCCCCCTTCTGCGCCGGCTCGAGGAGCTGGACGTCGTATGCCAGGTGGCCGACGGGTTCTTCGTGCCGCGGGATGAGCTGGACGCCGCGGCCGGGCGGATCGCCGAGCAGCTCGGGGGACGGATCGGGCTGGGGCCTGCGGATTTCAGGGAGGCGCTGCCCGTGAGCCGGAAGTGGCTCCTCCCCCTCCTCAACTACTTCGATGGTCGGGGAGTCACCGTCCGCCGAGATACCGGTAGGGACGTGCCCTCGGAGGGCTGAGAGGCGTATCTCGCCGCCGTTGCGTGCAACGAAATCCGGCTCTCGGGTGACCTAAGGAGTACATCGGGCCGCGTGCGGGCCGCGAGCGCGGATTGGCCGCTTGACCGTTCCGATCGACCTTGGATACAATGACTCCGGCACACGTGCCGGATCCCTCACACGTGGAGCGCGATTGACCTTCAGCTACGGTTCGATGTGTGGTGTACAGGTCCTTGTCAGGCGCCTCTCTTGGGCCGCCGCGGTCGTCGTGTGCCTGTCCGCTGGCGCCGGCACGGTCGCCGCCCAGGACCGGTCACCCCCGGCGGGTTCCGGGGGCGGGTTCGAGCTCGGGCGCAACTACCCGAATCCGTTCAACCCCGAGACGACGATTCCTTTCACGCTCGGCGAGGAGTTGTTCGCGAGCGGGCAGCCGGTCGTGGTCACTGTGCGCATCTTCAACCTGCTCTCGCAGCCGGTTGCGTACCCGGTCGCGCTGTCGCATCCCGCGGGGGCGGTCGAAGTGCGTCAGCTCGAGTACAGCCGGCCCGGGGTCCACGAAGCCTTCTGGGATGGCACCGACCAGTCGGGGAGACAGGTCGCATCCGGCATCTATCTGCTCCAGCTCACCGTGAACGGGCAGAGCCAGATGCACAAGATGATCGTCCAGAAGTAGCGAGCATCCTCCCTCATCCGGTCGCCTCGGACCGGTCGGGCTACGGCGCCTTCTCGTCGAGCAGGTCCAGGAATCCTTGCGGGTCCGCGAGCTCCAGGAGTCGTCCGGGGACCGTCGGATCCTTCGCGAACTGGGCGATCTTGCCGAGCACCGGGAGGTACTGATTCGAGACCTCCAGCGGAGGCGCCACGATCAGGAAGAAGTTCTGGACCGGAGCGCCGTCGATCGAGTTGAAGTCGATTCCCGCCGGCTTCCGTCCGTATGCGAGGCGAAGGCGGCTGACGACCAGGGAGCGACAGTGCGGAATCGCGATTCCTTTGCCGATGCCCGTGGAGCCGAGGTTCTCACGACGCTTGAGCGTCTTGATGAGCGTCGCTTCGGACCTGCCGTCCAGGCCGAGCAGCGTGACGAGCTCACCGAGCACGTCGTCCTTGGTCTCCGCTTCCAGGTCGAGCTTCACGACGTCCGCAGTGAAGAGCTCTCGCAACCGCATATGGCTCAGCTTCCTTGAGAGTTCGTGCACGAAGAGGCCCCCGAGAATATCGCGTCCGGCGGGGTGAGTCGATCCCCTTCCGACTTCACCGGACAGGAGGCGCACGATAGCTTCGGGCATGTTCGCGGATGTGCTGAGCCTGCTGCGCGGCGACGGAACGCCGCTGTATCTCGCGCCCCAGGCCGGCGTGAGCGAGTCGCCGTTCCGGCGTCTATGCCGTCGATTCGGCGCCGACGTCGTCGTGAGCGAGTTCGTCAGCGCTGCCGGAATCGTGATGGGGACGCCGCGCTCGCATGATTATCTGCGCTTCGACGAGGCGGAGCGACCGATCGGCATCCAGATCTTCGGGGCCGACCCCGCCATGATGGGGGAGGCGGCCGCGTTCGTCGCCGAGACGTACGCGCCGGACTTCGTGGACATCAACTTCGGATGTCCCGTGAAGAAGGTGGTGAAGCGGAACGGGGGCTCGGGATGCCTCCGTGACCTGGACCTCGTCGAGCGGCTCATCCGAGCCGTGGACGACGCGACGGAGCTACCCACGACGGTCAAGATCCGCAGCGGCTTCGACGCCTCGAACCGCGACCCGGTCGGTATCGGCCTACGTTGCCAGGACGCGGGAGCCGTGGCGATCTGCCTCCACCCGCGGACGCGTGCCGACATGTACGGCGGGGAGGCCCGGTGGTCGGAGATCCGCGAACTGGTCGAGGCGCTCGAGATCCCGGTCATCGGCAACGGCGACATCGTGACCGGTGACGACGCGCGCCGCATGCGCGACGAGACCGGGTGTGCGGGCGTCATGATCGCGCGGGGCTCGCACGGCGATCCTTGGATCTTCTCGCAGGCCAGGGCGGCTCTCGACGGGGAGCCCATTCCTCCCGACCCGGACGTCGACGAGCGCTTCGAGATCTGCCTCGAGCACGCGCGCAACTCCATCGCGTTCGAGAAGAACCCGGAGCGTGCGATCATCGACTTCCGAAAGCACCTCGGCTGGTACACGAAGGGGCTGCCGGACGGCAGACGGCTTCGTACGGAGCTCTTCCAGTCGGAGACGCTCGAGGATGTGGAGCGGCTCCTGGAGCGGTATCGGGAGGAACACGGGGTGGCGTCGTATGCGTGAGGTGGCCGGAGCCTGAGCATGGACCGAGACCTCTTCGCCAACGCCGGGCTCTTCAGGGATCTGGACGAGGAGGGTCTCGAAGGTGTGGCCGAGCTCTGCCGCAGCGTCGAGTTCAAGGCCGGCGAGTACATCTTCCACGAAGGGGACGAGGGCGACAGGCTCTACATCGTGGAGACGGGCGAGGTCCGCATCTCCAGGAACGTCCCCGGAGCGGGCGAGGAGGCGCTCACCGTGCTGAAGCGTGGCTCCTGCTTCGGAGAGATGTCGGTGCTGGATCGGTCGGCGCGCTCGACCGACGCCATCGCGAATTCGCGATGCACCCTCGTCGTGCTCACCCGCGAGGACTTCGCTCTGATGCTCGAGTCGGACGTCGACCTCGCCAACAAGGTGCTCTGGTCCGTGGTGAGGCTCCTCTGCGAGCGGCTGAGGATGACGAACGAATCGCTCCGCTCTCTCATGGTCATGGCGATGTTCTGAGCGAAGGCCACTGCCATGTCCCTTCGGAGGTCGTGGACCGCAGGCCCCGCCAGCGTGTAGTATTGAGAGCACGTACACAGGGGGCGTCACGGTTTCGACGTGTCTGGTGAACGTGGAGTAGCGTGCCGAGGTCTCCTGAACCTCGTTAAACCTTGGGAAACTTTTTAGCTGCCAACAACAACATGGCGCTGGCCGCGTAAGTAACCCTTACCGGTCCGTTTCCTGGATTGCTCGCCTGAGGCGGTCCTTGAAGCGACGATAATTCGGGCTGGACTTCCGGTTCCGTCACCGGATCGGAAGTCGAGACACTCAGGTGACTGGCTGCGGGTTCGGCCGATCGCTGGCCATCCGCGGTGAGA
>JASFUR010000391.1:0-3703 GCA_050050215.1 Gemmatimonadota bacterium | reverse complement strand
TCCGTGGCCCGGCCGCCCGACGCGATCGCGGCTTCGGCGGCCGCCTGGCGGACGGTCGACATGTCCGGCTGCCCGTCGTCGGTGACGAGTGCCACGAGCTCGACGGGCTCGCCGACACGCGCGGTGCGCTCCATGGCTCCCTCGACCCGGATCACGGGCGGGATGTTGGCCCGCACCTCCGGACTGCTCGAGCCCGCGCCGAGCGCGCCGGTCTCGGACATGATCACGACGTTGTCGATGTAGAGGTCCTCGCGAATCGTGCCGTAGGCCTTCTCCTCGCGTCCGTTCGCCTGGATCGTCCAGACGAGCTCGTCCTGCTCGGTGAACGAGGCGGGAAGGAAGACGCTGAACGTGAAGCGGTTCCTGCGCGGCAAGAAATGCGTGGGCTGGCCCCGATCGGCCGGCCCGGGGGCGAAGTTGTTTCTCGCCCCGATCGGCGCGTCGATCTCCTGATCCCAGTTCTCGTTGTAATAGCCGAAGATCATCTCGTATCCGCCGTCCGGTCCCTCACGCCATCCCTCGTACGCCGGGTAGAGCGGCTGGTCCCTCGAGTAACTGAGGCGCTGCGCCTCGGCTCCGGTAGCCGCGAATCCGAACAGCGCGGCCAGAATGATCAGCTTCTTCATGGCTGGTCTCCAGCGGTCTGGGGTCCATCGAGCAGCGGGATGTCGGCGCCGCAGAGGGGGCACCCTATCACGTGATCGTTCGGACCGAGGTCGAACACTTCCCGTCGCTCCTGCATCGCCGCCACGAACTGCTCGTCCGTCATGGCCACCCGCATCCCCAGATCGATGAACATGTTGGTCACCGAACGGTTGCCCGAGCCCTGCCAGTTCCTGGGATCGGGGACGTTGAAGTTCTCCTCGGTGTTGTTCATGTAGCCGACGATGTGGAGCACAGTCCCCTTCGGGAGCAGCGGCTCGTAGTTGTCGGCGAAGGAGTACGTCCGCACCCAGTTGTGGTCGTAGCCGACGCAGCTCAGCGTCTCGATGTCGTTCTTCCAGATCGCCTCCAGGCACATGCGGTCGCCCTGGGCGTGCAGATGGGGCTCGAAGCTGATGATCTTCGTGTGCTCATCGAGCACCGTGTAGGCGTGGAGCAGCTGATCCTTCTGCATCGGCACAACGGAAATGTTCAGGCCGTCGCCGAGACTCATCCGCGCCCGTCGATACTCCGGCTGATAATCCTCGGGGTAGAACTCGAAGCCGAACTGCAGGCGGGCGTGGGTCGGGATGCCCGTCGAATGGAGGTGCGCCGACTCCGACGCAATCTGCGATCCCACCTTCAGCAGTGGAGCCGCATCCTCGTCGAAGAAGTCGGGGTTACGGCCGACCTCGTGGACCGGCCAAGAGACGATGTCGCTCAGACCACCGCCGGGAATCTCCGTGCGGTAGATCAGGTGATGCACGATCCACCGGCCTCCCACGGTCTCCCGGCCGGTGCCCTCGGTCGGGACGTCGTTGACCTCTCGGATCTCGAGCGACTTCACGTACCGGTCCTGCTCGAGCGGAATCGCGATGGGCTCGATCTCGCCCCACCAGTCCGGGGCCCCACCTTCCATGAAGAACTCTCCGGATTCCACGATGAGGTCGGGCTCGATCGTCCAGCCCTCCTCGTGCACCACGTCGAGCTCGGCCGTGAGGTCGGCCGGATCACCTTCCGGCGCTCCGTTGTCGGCCCACGCCTGGATAAGCGCCAGCTCCTCGTCCGTGAGCGACGGATCCTGCAGGTAGTGCTGGATGCCGATGTCCTTCTCCGCGTACCACGGCGGCATGGCGCCCATCCGATCCCGGATCGCCGTCTTCTCCCTGATCATGCGGGCGTAGCGCCTCACTTCCCGGTAGCTGGTCAGGGGCATCGGAGCCGCTCCACCGGCGCGGTGGCACTGGACGCAGCTCCGCGCCAGGATCGGCGCAATGTCCTTGTTGAACGTCACCTCGGCTGGATCGACGCCGAAGTCGGCGGCCGCATAGAAGTGGTAACGCGGGTGCTCGGCCTGGGCCGCCGCGGCCCGAGGCGCGCCCAGCAGCACCATGGCTGCAAGAGCGAACCCGGAGGTGGCGCGCAAGTTCATGATCGTACCTTCCTTGTCGATTCCTCGACCGAATTCGGGATGGTGCAGTGTACGCCAAAGCCACGAGCCGAGATGCGCCCCCAGAAGCGAACGGCACGGGGGCGTTGCGGATGGCACGAGCACGTAGGTCGAAACTCATCGTATCGGCGGCGACCCCGGATGAGATCCTTGTCGCGTTGCCGGCCGGACCCATCTTGGGGCATGACTCCCGCCCCGAACCGCCGCCGATCCACTTGAGCGCGTGACGAGTACGACCGGGCTCGAGACGACGACCTCCGAGGCACCCGTCCTTCGGCTGGTGCGTCGCGCCATCGGGATCGCCCTTCTGGTCCTGACCCTGACACCAGTCTACCTGCTCCTGGATCGCCCCGAGACGGGGTCGTTCGGGGAAGGGACGATCATCCGGGCGAGCAGCCATCTACCGGTCGCTCTGTGGGGCATGGTTCTCGCGGGAGGCGTTGGCGTGCTGCTCGCGCTCACCGTCGGGACCAAGGGCCTCCGGGCAGGACTCTCCGGGCTCGGGGCGAGGGTCGCGCGCGTATCCACCCTCCGATGGGCCCTGCTCTGCGGCGTCGTGGCGACGCTGCTCGCGATGGTGGCGCACTTCGTGGTGTTTCGCGGCCTGCCGACGCTCGTGGACGGCATGTCGGAGCTACTCTCTGCCCGGGCGCTGGCCGCCGGACGGCTCGCTATCGGCCTCCCCGACCACACCGCCTCCTGGGTCATCCCGAACACACTGGTGACCGCGGAAGGCTGGGTGTCGCAGTATCCTCCGATGGGGCCCCTGCTGCTCGCCGTAGGGGTGCTCCTCGGAGCGCCGGGCCTCGTGGGGCCGGTCTTCGTGGGGATCGCGGTCACGATGTCCGTGCTCGTCGCGGGAAGGCTCTTCCCGGACGAGCCTTCGGTGGTGCGGCTCGCCGGCGGCCTCATGGCACTCAGTCCCTTCCTCCTCTTCCTGGGCGGTGGGTACCTGAGCCACGTGCCCGCGTTGGCGTTCACCGCGCTGGCGCTGTATGCGACGATCCGGGCTCGCGACGGGAGCTGGACGTGGGCCGTGCTCACCGGCGCCGCCGCGGGTTGCCTCGTCACGACCCGGCCGTGGACCGGCGTCTGGTTGGGCGTCGCCTTCCCTGCCGTCCTATGGGCCGAGCGCGCGGTGCGCTCCGGGCGAGCGCGCTGGTGGGCGGCTCGTGCGCTCGGTGCGACGCTGGGAGGACTGCCCTTCGCCATCGGGCTCGCGTGGTACGATCGAAGGCTCTACGGAGCGCCCCTCACCATGGGGTACAACGTGGCCTACGGGCCGGCGCACGGGCTCGGCTTCCACCATGACCCGTGGGGCAACCTGTACGGCCCCATCGAGGCGCTCGGATACTCGGCCGCCAATCTGCTGACGCTCGGCGTCTACCTTCTGGAGACCGCGGTGCCGGCGGTCGCGCTCGTCGGACTCTTCCTGATCGCGGCCCGCAGGCTGCGGCCCGGCGTCTGGGTCCTGCTCGGTTGGGCGCTGCTCCCGGTCGTGGCGAACCTCTTCTACTGGCACCACGGATTCCACCTCGGCCCCAGGATGCTGTACGAGGCAGCTCCGGCGTGGGTGATCCTGGCCGCGTTGGCGGCGGTCTCGATGACACG
>JASFUR010000390.1:0-3723 GCA_050050215.1 Gemmatimonadota bacterium | reverse complement strand
GACGGACCGTCCTTGGGAATCGCACCGGCCGGCACGTGAATGTGGACCTCGCGCTTGTCGAGCTCCTTCTCGGGGATGCCTAGGCGCTCCCAGTTCGCCTTGGCGTACGAGAGCGCGGCGCGGCCGGACTCCTTCATGACGTCGCCGAGCTGGCCGGTGAGGACGAGCCCGCCCTCGCCGGGCATGATGCTCGCCTCGACGAACATGATGTCGCCCCCCATGGGCGTGTAGAACATGCCGGTCGCGACACCGACCGCGTCCTCCTCGCGCATCCGCTCGGGGTGCACGCGCGGACGGCCGAGCAACTCGCGCACGTCCTCGGCGGTGGCGTCGACGCTCTCGACCTTCCCCCCCGCGATCCGCCGCGCGACCTTGCGCGCGAACTTGCCGACCTCGCGCTCGAGCTGCCGAACACCGGCCTCGCGCGTGTAGTTCTGGATGATGGCGAGGACGGCCTCGTCGGCCATCTGGAGCTCCTCTTCGGTGAGCCCGTTCTCCTTCCGCTGACGAGGCAGCAGGTAGCGCTTCGCGATCTCGACCTTCTCTGCCTCGGTGTAGCCAGCGAAATCGACGCGCTCCATGCGGTCGAGGAGCGGCCCGGGGATGCGGTCCAGGTAGTTCGCCGTGGCGATGAACAGCACCTCGGAGAGATCGAACGGGATCCCCAGGTAGTGGTCGACGAACGTCGAGTTCTGGGCCGGATCGAGCACCTCGAGCAACGCCGAGCTGGGATCGCCCTGGAATGACACGCCGAGCTTGTCGACCTCGTCGAGCAGGAAGACCGGGTTCTTGGACTTGGCCTGCCTCATGCCCTGGATGATGCGCCCCGGCATCGCCCCGACGTACGTGCGGCGGTGACCGCGGATGTCGGCCTCGTCGCGCGCGCCGCCCAGCGAGATGCGTACGTACTTCCTGCCCAGCGACCTCGCGATCGACTGCGCTATGGACGTCTTGCCGACACCGGGAGGTCCGACGAAAAGCAGGATGGGTCCGCGCCCGACCTGGGCCTCGTCTTCGGGATCGCGTGCACCCTCCCCGGCCTCTTCTTCCGCGCCTTCCTTCGAGGCCTCGGTCGTCTCCTCGGCTTCCTCGCCGCCGACGGCGTCCTCGGCATCCTCGCCGTTTGAGCCCCCGGCCTCGGCGGCCGCGGCCTCCTCCTCGGCCAGGCGCTCGAGCTGCAGCTTCCTGACCGCCAGGAACTCGAGCACGCGGTCCTTCACATCCTCGAGGCCGTGGTGGTCCTCGTCGAGGATCTCCTCGGCGCGGGCGAGGTTGATCTTCTCCTCGGTGCGCTCCTGCCATGGAAGCTCGGTGATCCACTCGAGGAAGGTCCGGATGACCTGGTACTCCGCCGACTGCGGGCTCGTCCGCTCGAGCCGCCGCAGCTCGCGGTCGACCTCGGAGGCCTGCTCCTCGGTGAGCTCGATCTCCTCGATACGCGCCCGGAGCTCCTCGACGTCGTCGCGTTCCTCCTCGTCGCCGAGCTCCTTCTGGATCGCCTTGAGCTGCTCGCGCAGGAGCATCTCCCGTTGACGCTCGCCGAGCTCCGACTGGACCTTCGCCTGGATGTCCTCCTGGGCGTCCATGCGGGCCAGCTCACGTTCCACGGAGACGAGGCACTCGCGCATGCGTTCCTCGTCGTCGAGCAGCTCGAGAAGCCGCTGCTTCTCGGCCGTCTCGAGCTCCAGATAGAACGCGACCAGGTCCGAAAACGGACCGGGGTCGTCGACGCCCTGGATGAGTTGGTTGAGCGCCTCGGCGGGCACGCCCCTGCGGGTACCGAGCTCGGCCGCGCGGTCGCGTAGCTCACGGTCGAGCGCCTGGAACGCGGGATCGTTCGGGTCCTGCGGCTCCTGCGTCTCCATCTCGAGAACGGCGGCGTGGAGCATCGCCTGTCCCTCGCGGTCGTAGGAGAGCGCCTGGGCGCGCCCCTCGCCCTGAACGAGCAGCTGCACGCCCCCACGAACGCGGTGCGTCTGGATGATGCGGACGATGGTGCCGACGGTGTAGAGATACTCAGGCGCGGGGTCGTCCACGTTCTCGCGCTGGGCGACCGCAAAGAGCCTCCGGTCCCCGTCCAGGGCCTCCTGCACGGCCTCCACCGTGCCGGGCCGGCCGGCCGAGATCGGAACGGCCACGCCCGGATACACGACCGTGTCTCGCAGGGGTAGGACCGGGAGGGTGAATCGCTCTGCCATCGTCTGGGCTCTCTCTATGGAAATGGGATTCACCCCGGGTTGCATGATCCTTGCCAGAGAAAGGACCGGTTTTCCTGCCACTCTGGCATCCATCCCGCCACTTTTTCGCATCAGGCGTGGCAGTTAGCTTGGCACCTCCCCTCTGCTCGCGCCACCGGCAGGGTTCACGAATGCGCGATCTGCTCGACGGCATCACGTGGTTCCGCGGCTCTTCCGTCCGCATTCGGCGAGACGGCGTGGAGGTGCATGTGGATCCGCTCGGCCTCACGGAGGACTCGAAGGCCGACATCGTGCTGCTCACACACCCCCATTACGACAACTTCTCCGAGGCGGACATCGCGCGCGTACGAGGACCGGACACCGTCCTCGTGGCTCCCGCCTCGATGAAGAAGCTGCTCGCCGACGCCGACCACTTCATGCGTCCCGGGGACATGCTCCAACTCGACGGCTTCGACGTCCTCGCCGTCCCAGCGCACAACGTCGACAAGAAGTTCCACACCGAGGAGAACGGCTGGCTCGGATACGTATTCACGATCGGCGACGTCACGTACTACCACGCCGGTGACACCGACTTCCTGCCCGCGATGTACGGCATCCGCTGTGACGTGGCGTTCCTGCCGTGCGGAGGGCACTACACGATGGGCGTCGAGGATGCAGCGAAGGCCGGGGAGGCCTGCGGGGCGGAGATGATCGTGCCGATCCACTGGGGCGAATCCCACGGCACCCGCGAGGACATCGAGCGGCTCGCCGAGATGTTCTCGCGCGAGGTCGGCGTCCTGGAGCGCGAGGCCTGACGGGACCGCGCCCGCCCGGTGAGCACGCGGTTCCCGCGCCCGCGGCCACCATCGTGCTCATGCGCGACGCGGAGGCGGGGCTCGAAGTCCTGCTGCTGCGCCGCAACAGCAGGGCCGGCTTCGTGCCCGAGACGTACGTCTTTCCCGGAGGCCGGGTGGACGCCACGGACGCCGAGCCCGGCACGCTCGAGCTCGTGGACGATCTCACGGCCCACATGGCCGCGGAGCGGCTCGGCCTCGCGGCGGCCGATCCCCCGGCCATCGCCTACTACGTGGCGGCCTTCCGCGAAGCGTTCGAGGAGACCGGCATCCTGGTGGGCAGGCGAGCCGACGGCTCCCCGCCGCCCACCGCGGCCTTCGATCCCGCCATCGACCGGCTCCGTGACGACCTGATGGAGGACCGGCTCGGCTTCGGCGAGGTGCTCTCGCGTCTGGAGTGCCGAGTCTCCGGCAGCGCCGTGGAGTACTTCGCGCACTGGATCACGCCCCGGCGTCAGCCCCGACGCTTCGACACCCGCTTCTTCGCGGCACGGGTCGCGACTGCCTCCGTGCCGATCGTCGATCCGCGCGAGATGACCGACGCCCGCTGGATCACGCCGGCACGCGCGCTCGAGCGGCATGCGGGAGGGGCGCTCCCGATGATCCTGCCCACGGTGCGCACGCTGGAGAAGCTCGCCGGGTTCAGCGACGTGCACGACGCGCTGGGCGCGCTCCGCCGGGAGCGCGTGGTG
>JASFUR010000389.1:0-3726 GCA_050050215.1 Gemmatimonadota bacterium | reverse complement strand
TAGGTCCCGCCCTGTGACGTTGGTTCGTCCACGCACTCTTCGGCAATCGTGACTTCAGCGAACACCTGGGCGTCTACAAGTGAATCAGATACCTGCATTCCGCTTGCAGCGTATGTGACATCGTCGATTCTCACCAGCGCGGTGCAGAGGGCTTCGGACCCCACAGGATTTCCGCAGGCGAGAGCACCGAGGATGATGCCGAGAAGTGAGAGTTCACGATGGTGTCTTCCCACGTCGAAGCCTCCATTGATCGCGGCCACAGTCTAAGATGGAACGAGGCAGGCCGAGCGGATATGACACCGTCGCTCAGTCGACAGCAAAACGGATGAGCCTCCTGGCTGGCTAGGGTGCCACGCAGTGCCCAACGATCGTCGACCGCTCGATTACGCCGACGAGCGCGACGAAACAGCGCACGCAACAGGTCCGCCGCGCCTCGGCCGGGAGTGAAACATTGATGTTATCCGCAATGGGTTAGACCAGAAGTCGCGTCTATTCGGCCGAACACGCCGGAACCCGTCAAGCGGCTGCGGAAGACCTGCACACCATTCCGGACGGACAGCACTTGTTGACGGTTGCGCCCGTTCAGCGCGCATCACGGGGGGCTCCGAGTGCCTGTTCTATGGCCTGAGTCACCTCCTGTGGGCCGAATGGCTTCTCAAGCGTTACCACGGCTCCCAGAAGTCCTGCTGTCTTGAGCAGGATGCGCGTGTCATACGGGCCACCCCCAGACATAACGACGACCGGCAACCCGGGGTGGGACTCTTTCAGAGAGAGGAGGACTTCAATGCCGTCCATGTTGGGCATGATGACGTCGGTGATAACAAGGTCCACCGGCGCCTGGTCAACCGCGGCCACCGCCGCCTTCCCATCGACGCACGTCAGGACGTCGTGCCCCAACTCGCTGAGGATCAGTTCCAAGACCTCGCGTATCCTCACTTCGTCGTCGACGACGAGCATCAGCGCCATCGCTGTCACACCACCCTACTCACGTGGGGCTCAGGGGGCAGGCGGGTCTCGCGAGAGCGAGTGTGGAGGCAACCGAAGCGAAACCAACCAATGTCCCTAGCGCGCGTCCAGCTCGGCAACGATCTCCGACGGTTCCAGGCGCTGGGTATAGTCGGCGTTCACAAAGTCATGGAGGATCGTCCCGTCCTGGCCGACGATGTAGGTCGCAGGGACGGGGAGCTTGAAGCTGTCGTCGCCGTTATAGGCCTCGAGGTCAGTGCCAAACTGTTCATAGATGGGACGCAAGACCTCCGGCAGCTCGAAGACGAGTCCCAGCTGCTCGGCGACCTGGTTGCCCGCATCGCTCAGGATGTCGATGTCGATGTCATGAAGCTCAGCCGTGGACATGGCCTTGTCGGGCTTTTCTGGCGCCATGGCGACCAGCCGTGCTCCGCGTGACTCGATGTCCGGCAGCACATCGTGCAGGGCTTTCATCTCCATATTGCAGTAAGGGCACCAGCCACCTCGGTAGATGTTCAGCACGACGGAAGACTTGGCCAGGTAGTCAGACAGACGCCGCCGCTCGCCGTGTTGGTTGGGGAGCTCGAAATCCGGCATGACGTCACCGGTCCTGAGCGCGCGCTCCTCGATACCCGATCGCTTCAACTCTTCGGTGGCCTGAGCCATCGCCGCCAGGATATCGGCGGGTACGTTCTCCTGCTTCGCCGCGTTGTAGAGATCGATCTTGTCTTTCAGAGCACCCATCGGTCTCACTCTCGTCCTGTATATTGAATGATCGCTCAACAATCCTGGCTGAAGTTGAGCGATCAGTCAAGAATACATTTGAGCATCTGCTCGAGTACGCTAGAATGGACCCAGCTTCCGGGGATTTCACGATGGCGAGACCCGCCCAATTCAAGCGAGAAGAGGTTCTGGAAAAGGCCATGGAGGCCTTCTGGGATCACGGCTACGGCGCCACCAGTCTGGCCGACCTGGTCGAGGTCACCGACCTCCACCCGGGGAGCCTCTACGCCGCCTTCCACTCCAAGGAGGGCCTGTTCCTGGCCGCCCTCGATCACTACGGGCAACGGAGTGCGGAGAGGATCGAGCAGGCCCTCGCCGAGGCTGATTCACCTCTGGAAGGTATTCGCGCCTATTTCCGACAGCTCGCCGAGGACGCCGCGAACCCGGGGGCGGAGCGTAGCTGTCTTCTGGTCAACAGCGTCCTGGAACTGGGTCGCCACAACAGGACCGTGCAGCAGCGCGTGACCCGACACCTCGACACGCTCGAGGCCCTGTTCCGCGGTGCTCTCGAGGCTGCACAAGCCAAGGGAGAACTCTCGGCCGACAAGGACCCCGCAGCCCTGGCTGCATTCCTCATGTGCAACATCTGGGGCCTCCGTGTCCTTGGCGGGACTGCGCCCACACCGGAGCGGGCCGAGGCAGTGGTGAGGCAGCTCTTGGCGTTACTCGATTAGAGTCGGGAAGCCGCAAGGGGCTGGGTGGCGTTGGTGGGCTCTCGCCAGCGTTGAGATTGCTGGACTTTCGTTAGCTGGCGCCCTATGGCCGCACTCAGCCAGACCGGATCCGAGCCCAACTGGGCCGGCAGCTGGGCCGAAGAGGCCCAATATCGGGCCCAATGGACACATGAATGGGCCCAGCATCCCCTCGGCCAGACGAACGCCTACGCGCCGGGCAACCTTCAGCTTGCTTCGGCGGGCTCCACATAGGTCTGCAGGAAGCCAATGAAGCGGGGCACCAACTCGGGAATGAGCTGGTCCAGGTAAGTCGGCAGGAGCGAGTGCATGGCCTCGGGCAGCAGGTCCGGCATGAGCTCGTTCATGTCCGCAGGCATGTCGCCAACATAGGCCTGGACTTCCTCGATGAGGTCTGGCATTACCTGGTCGAGCAAGGCGGGCGCCATCTTCGGAAACAGCGCCGGCATGAGCTTCTCGACCAGGTTCATCCCCCCGGGCACATGCCGGCTGGCTAGCATCATCGTCTGCTCGGCCTTCGGCATGGCTGCAAACATCTGGGGGAACACCTTGGTCATGAGCTCGGCCATGGTCGCGGGATCGAGGAGCCGGATGAACTTCTCGAAAACGCTCCACTGGTAGGTCGCGTTGGGAGTGGTGTCCTCGACCGCGTGGCCGCACGACCTGGCGACGAGATACGCAAGGTCTTTCACGTCGACGTCCATCCCCTTCTTGGAATTCGCGTCGCGTAGCTGAATCTTGCAGCACGGGCACAGCGTCACGATGGTGTCTGCGCCGGCCTCCTCGGCTTCCTCGAGGCGGCGCTCGCCCAAGTCGGGTGCGACGTCGATGTCGCCCACGAGGGTGAGCACGGACCCGCAGCACAGGCTGTCGCGGTGGTGATGTCGCATCTCCACGACGTCACAGCCCGGGATGGCGGCGAGCATCTCTCGGGGCGGCTCGTAGATCCCTTGCGCGCGGCCCAGGTGACACGAGTCGTGGAAGGTGTAGGTCCCGGAGAGCTCCTCGGTGGGCCGCAGCGTGCCATCCGCCAGCTTCGGGGCCAAGAGCTCGGAGTACTGGCGAACGTCGAACTCGAACGGCTCACCCCGCGCCTCGGCGACCTGAGGATAGAACTCGCGCCAGACGTACGCGCAGGACGGGCATGACGTAACGATGGTCTTGGCGCCCCGCTGGCGGGCGGCTGCGACGTTGTGGTCGTAGCTTTCCTCGAAGAGATCCCACTTCCCGGCCACCTTCATGGGGAGGCCACAGCACATCTCGTCGGAGCCCATGTAGGCGACGT
>JASFUR010000388.1:0-3733 GCA_050050215.1 Gemmatimonadota bacterium | reverse complement strand
GAGTCGCGTCGCATCTCGTTGGCGATCCAGCCGTCCGGCCCCTCGGTGTCCCAGATCTTCGCGGAGACGTAGACGTTCTCGTCGTCGAACCCGATCCAGACCTCGGTGCGCTGCGTCGGCTCGGCGCCCGGGTTGGGAACGCTCTGGATGAACTGGCTGATCGCGGGCGTCTCACGGTAGAACGGCTCGTCGATCACGCCGTCGATCTGGAGCGGCTCGTCGACGCGGACGGCACGCAGGGTCGCCCCGGCTTCGCCTGCCTGGTTGATCAGGGAGCCATCGGTCGGCGGGGGCGGCCCGTCGATCGGGATGCCGCCCTCGTCCTGAGCGTGAACCCGCCTCGGGGCGGTGGCGAGGAGCGCGAGGACCGTGAGTCCCCCGAACGTGACGACCCGCGTGGTAAGGCGATGTATGGACACAGCCGCTTCCATGTCTTTGAAGTGTCGCTGCAGGGGGGGACCCGCCTAATGACACCGCGGCCGCTCAATCCGCTGGGACGGCGCGGGCGGGTCGTCTCAGGCGCGTCGTGCGTAGAGGTCCGCGAGCGCGGAGGAGAGATCCGGATATTCGAACTCGAAACCTTCCTCGCGCAGCCGTCGTGACACGCAGTAGCGTCCGTAGAGCGCGAGCTCTGGATCCGTTCGCAGCACGAGGGGGGCGCCGAGCCGCACGAGCCACGTCGGGGCCGGCAAGCCGAGCGGCACGCCCAACGTGCGACGCAACTCCCTCATGAACTCGGCGTTGGAGACCGGGCCGGGGGCTGTCGCCACATAGGCGCCCTCCATCGTCCGGTCCGTGAGCGCGCGCACGAAGAGGCGATTCATGTCCGTCGCGTGGATCCAGCTGATCCCCTGGCTGCCGCTTCCGACGCGTCCACCGAGGCCGACGCGAGCGAGCCGGGCCAGCCTGGGGAGCGCGCCACCCATGCGGCCGAGGACGAAGCTCGTCCTGAGGACCACCCCGCGCGCTCCAGGAGGCAGTGCCTCGGCGTAGGCCTCTTCCCACGCGCGCCCGACCATGGGTGCCAGCCCGTATCCGAACGCGGCGTCTTCGTCACAGATGCGCGTCGGTGGATCGCCGTAGATGTGCGCGGTCGACATCTGCACCCAGACGGCGGGTGGATGCTCGACGGTGCGAGCAGCCTGCCCGAGCACCCGGGTCGACTCCACCCGGGACCGCAGGATCTCGTCGCAGTGATCGGGTGTCTTCACGCAGTCGACGGAGCGGCCCGCGAGGTTCACGAGACCCGCCGCTCCTTCCAGGGCCTCCACCCAGTCTCCGACGGTGTGCGCGTCCCACACGCGGTGCAGTGGGTCACCGCCCGGCGGGGGCGTGCGGGAGAGCACGAGGACCTCGTAGTCGAGGGCCTCGAGGTGGCGGGTCAGGCTCCGGCCCAGGAAGCCCGTACCGCCCGCGATCACTATCCGTCCCGCGTCAGCCATGGGTGCCGTTCACCTCGTTTCGATCCGGCGTGCTTCCCGGGCGTCGGCCCGCGAGGGCGACCGGATAGTAGCAGAGTCGGGGCGCGAACGCTTTCCGTGGTCGAACGGTTGCGGAGGGGTGCGGGCGGTTGATCCACCTCGATTCGGGCAGGTATCATCCGGCGCAGCTTCGGAACCACGCTTGAAGAGGGGACATTCGTGACGGGCTCGGTCGAACGCGCGCACCTCGTCGTCATCCTGGCCCTCGTGGTCCTCCCGCTGCGTGCGATCGCCCAGACGCCGGACACGGTCATGTACGAGGTGCGCTTTCCCAACGCCGAGCATCACGAGGCAGAGGTCACGGCGATCTTCCCCGGCGTGGCGGGATCGGACGCCCTGGAGTTGCGTATGAGCCGCTCCTCACCGGGGCGGTACGCACTCCACGAGTTCGCCAAGAACGTCTATTCCGTACGCATCACCGACGGGGCCGGACGGAAGCTGACGCCGGTCCGGCTGGATCCGGACAGCTGGTACGTGTTCGGCCATGACGGCACGGTTCGCGTGACCTACACGCTCTTCGCGGACAGGGCGGATGGCACCTACTCGGGCGTCGACAGGAGCCACGCTCACCTGAACATGCCGGCCACCTTCATGTATGCGCGCGGACTGCGAGACCGGCCCATCCGAGTGACGTTCCGGCCGCCGGAAGGGACCGGCTGGCAGGTGGCGACCCAGCTCGCACCGACCGGGGATCCGTTCACGTACAGCGCGCCGGACCTGGACTACTTCATGGACAGCCCCACCGAGGTGGCGGACGTGAGGATCCGGGCGTGGACCGTGCGGTCCAACGGTCGGGACCAGACGGTTCGACTCGCGGTGCACGACCCCAGCAGCGACCGGGCGGTCGACGGCTTCGCGGAGATGGCCAAGAGAGTCGTCGCCGAGGAAGCGGCCGTGTTCGGCGAGTACCCCGACTACGACTTCGGCACATATACGTTCGTGGCGTGCTACGGCCCCTGGGCCGACGGCGATGGGATGGAGCACCGCAACTCGACGTCGCTCACCAGCTCGCTCACGCTCGAGCGGGGCGCGAGCCGGCTGCTGGGCACCCTCTCGCACGAGTACTTCCACTCGTGGAACATGGAGCGGATCCGGTCGGCCGAGCTCGAGCCCTTCGACTTCAGCCGGGCGAACATGTCCGACGAGCTCTGGTTCGGGGAGGGCTTCACGCAGTACTACACGAGCCTGTTCATCGAACGCGCAGGGCTCATCACGCCCGAGGCCTACGTCCGCGGCCTGACCGGCACGATCAACACCGTCGTGAACAGCCCGGGCCGCCGGTACCGGAGCCCCGTCCAGATGAGCCGTCAGGCTCCCTTCGTGGATGCTGCGACCTCGATCGATCCCACGAACCAGCAGAACACCTTCATCTCCTACTACACGTGGGGCGCTGCGATCGGGCTCGGTCTCGATATGACGCTGCGCACACGCTTCGGGCTTACGCTCGACGGGTTCATGCGCGCCATGTGGCTGAAGTACGGCGAGCAGGAGATCCACTACACCGTGGACGACATCCGGGAGACGCTCGGGGAGTTCACCGGCGACGAGGTCTTCGCGACGGACTTCTTCTCGCGATACGTGACCGGCCGGGACGTCGTCGACTACTCCGCACTCCTGGCCAGTGCGGGCGTCGTCGTCCGGCCGAGGAGTCCGGGCGAGGCCACGGTCGGTCCGGCGGGTCTTCGGGAGCAGGACGGTCGGGTGGTTGCGGCTACGGTCCTGGTCGGGACCCCTCTGTACGACGCGGGCGTCGACGACGGGGACATCGTCACGTCGCTCGACGGCGTTCGGCTCACGTCGCTCGCGCAGATCGGCGAGATCGCGTCGCGACACGGACCGGGCGATACGGTTCCCATCTCCTTCGTCTCCCGGGGTCGAGCGTTGGAGGCGACGCTGACCTTCGCGGAGGATCCTCGCCTCGAGGTGCTGCCCTACGAGGATGCCGGGCTCGAAGTCACCGACGGGATGCTCGAGCTGCGGGCGGCCTGGCTGGGGTCGAGAGCGGGTGGAGCGTAGCCGCGAACCGGGACTGCTCAGCCGAGTTCCCGTGCGTTGGCTTCCTCCAGCGCGGTGCGGAGCAGGGCCTGCGCCGACCAGCGCATTACCTCCACGGCTCGCTCACGGGTCAGTCCGGCCAGATCGACAAGCGTCACCAGCGCCTCGACCCAGACCCCGAACGAGATCCCATGTACCAGGCGTCGGAACTCCTCTGGAGTGAGGCGACCGCGTACGGGCTCGAGCGCCTCCTCGAT
>JASFUR010000387.1:0-3736 GCA_050050215.1 Gemmatimonadota bacterium | reverse complement strand
CGGTGTCCGCGACGAGCGGGAGTGGATATCTCGTCACCGAACGCTCCTACGGTGACTTCGAGCTCACGCTCGACTTCTGGGTCGACGAGCCCGCGAACAGCGGGGTGTTCATCCGCTGCTCCGACCCTCAGAGCGTGACGGACACGAGCTGCTACGAGGTCAACATCTACGACACCCGACCCGACCAGACGTACCGCACCGGCGGGGTCGTGCACATCGCCGCGCCGAGCAGCGTCATCAACACCGGCGGGCAGTGGAACAGCTACCGGATCACTGCCCGGGGCTCGCGGCTGGTGGTGGTGCTCAACGGCACGCAGACCGTCGACACGACGGACGATCAGTTCTCGAGCGGGCCCATCGCGCTGCAGTACGGGACGGGCACGGTCGGCTTCCGGAACGTTCGCATCCGCACCCTCGACTAGAGCGCTCCGGTCTCCGCCGTGCCCACATTTCTCTGCTCTTTGCACGGAGTCTAGAGGGCCTCCGCCGCATCGGAGACGCTCCGCGCGGGTCCCGGACCGCGGTTGGCGGAGCGCTCCACGGGCAGCTACTCTATTTGTCTTCGCGCCGGGGGGGCCTGAAGAGATGGACCGGCCAGAGGGGGCCTCATGCTCGGACGCAGCGCGCACATCGGTATTCGGGTCGTTAGCGTCGGCCTTCTCGTTTGGGCTGCGGCCTGCGGCGACGAGCCGGCGCCCCTGGCCCCCGATTCCGGTGGCGAGCCCGACACGGCCGACGTGCCCCCGACGCCTCAGACGTTCGAGTCGAACGCGGTATTCAGCGACCGCGCGCACGGCTTTCCCGAGGAGGACTTCGAGCTGCGCTCCAGCCCGGCCGAGCTCGGGGCGGGCCTGTACCGCTACCGGTCCATGGGCGGCGACCTGCCCGACGTGGAGCGCGACGACTTCATTCTGGCGCCCGACGCCGAGGGGACGACGGTCGTGCGGCGCGTGCTCCAGGCGACCGACGACGGGGGCGAGCTGGTTCTCGATACGGGGCCGGCGTACTGGCAGGACGTGCTCCGCAGCGGCACGTACTCGGTCACGATGCCGATCGGGGCGGGAGACGCACGGTTCACCGGTCCGAACGGCGTGGGCATCCCGATCCACGCGGACAGCATCCAGCTCCCGCCCATCGAAGCGACCTTCGACGACGCCGACGTCTGCCAGTGGCTGCACGACGTGCTCGACCTCATTCCGGGCGCCAAGGAGCGGACCGTCTGCGGGAAAGAGGTCGAGATGGAGGTGGCGTACGGTGTGTCGCTCGCGATCGCCGGCACGCTCGACTCGCTCCGCATCCTCGAGGGGAACGTCCGCCTGACGGGTGAGCTCGACCTCTCGATGACGATCGACGCGGGGAGCATCACGGGCGGCAGGAGGCCCACCTTCGCGCCCTGCAACCGGGCCGCGTACCGAGGCTGCCTCTCGACGCCCACGGGCGCGAACCTCATCGACTTCCTGCGCCGTTACGCTCCGGCGATCCCCGACGGGTCGATCCCGCCCAATCGCATCTGTGTGCCCGGGATCCCGATCCGCACCGCCTCGGGCTACTGGAGCGGCTTCACCTGGCACCCGCCGACCTACGAGCAGTGCCGCGTGACCGACATCGGGGAGCTGCCGACCGTCGTGCTTCCGTCCGTGCAAGCGGCCGACAACGAAGTCCGCCCGCACATCACTGGAGATCTGGTCATACGGGCGATCGGAGACGGGACCTTCACGCTCGAGATCCCGATCCCGGGAGCCGCGGCGAAGGCCGGATACGCCGTCACGAACGACTTCAAGGCCAAGGCCGCGGTCGGTGCGTTCGTCGTCATCCAGCTCCAGCTCAAGAACGGCGGCGGAACCGTGCACGTCACCTTCGACGATACGGGCAGGGTGACGCAGACGTGGACCGATCAGGCCGGCTGGGACACCGGGTTCGACGTCATCGACAAGAACCACCACGCCCAGATCCTGCAGCTGACGGCTCCGGACAGCATCGTCGTCCGGAGCGGCGGCACGGTGAAGGTGAACGGCGAGGTGTGCATCGCGCTGTACGCGTGCGGCAACACCGAGGAGGAGGGAGGAGACCCGGATACCGAGTTCCAGCTCACGATTCTGGGCCAGGATCTCTTCGGCGGGACCGGGTTCAACCTCGGCGCCAAGCTCGGCGTGGGCGTGTCGACCTACGCGGACATGACCTACGTCCGTGAGCAGGTGAACCCCGCCGACTCGTTGATCGACAACTGGCGGGTCATCGGCGAGGGCGCCTACAGCGCGTTCGCACAGGCGGGGCTCCACATCCCGCTCACGGGTTGGATCCTGCCGAACGTGCCACGGAGCGGGGAAGGCGAGTGGGAGTGCTGTCGCGTGCCCCTCTTCGACTATTGGGGGCAGGGTCGCCTCCGGGTCACGACCGCCACCACGGGCGTCGATCCGGATCCGGACGGATACACGGTCCTCGTCGAGCCCATCGACACGATCCCGGACATCGTGAGGACCGGCGTGCAGGTCGTCGGAAATCCCGAGTCCCGCCGGATCCTGGAGGAGCGGGTGGGTGCGAGTGGGCAGGTGATCATGGGTCCGGACGTGACGGGCGCGCCGTGCATCACGCTCTACTCCGACGCGATCCTGTACAGCAATCCGGTCTGGGGCCTGGCCGTGGCCGGCGCGCGTGCGCTCGGGGCCGACGTCCCGACGTACGCCGTGACCTCGCGCTGCCGCTGGCTCATCGCCCCGTACAGGGTCACGCTGGGCGACATCTCGGCGAACTGCACCGTCGATGGGGGCGCGGTCCGGGACAGCGTGTGGCTGCAATCGCAGCGCCTTCTCAATCCCACGCGCCTCGATCTCAAGGATCTCCAGTTCGACGTGACGTGCACCTCCGCGGGCGCCCAGGGCGACATGCGCGTGGTGCTCGACCCCACGGCGAGAGACCCGGGCGCGCCGCCTTCGGTTCTCGTGGACGGCGTGACCGCGGGAGTCTTCGACACCGATACGGTCAGCCTCGGAGGGCTCGAGCCCGGGGACTATCTGGTCGAGCTGCAGGGGCTGCGGGAAGGTTGCTCCGCCGACCCGGAGACGGTGTCGATCCTCGCGAGTCAGACGGTGGACGTGACGCATACGCTCACGTGCACGCCCTACGTGCCTCCACCGGGAACCGTCACGTACGTGGCTTCGGTGACCGGTGAGAGCCCGGACCAGAACGGCTACGCCATCGTCGTGGACGGCGTGCAGTCGGCGCCGCTTCCGCGTGACGGCCGTGGGGAGGTGCAGGGCTTCGCGCCATCGACGTCGGCGGTCTTCATGGTCACCGACATCGCAGGGAACTGTCAGGCCCAGGTGCCCAACCCGAGGGTGGTGACCCTCGACGGGTCGGCGACGCCGATCGAGGTCGCGTTCCCGGTGGAGTGCATCGACGCTCCGGCCGACACGCTCGTCGGCACGCTCGACGCGGGCGGGTGGCCGGCCACGTCGGTCACGCTCCGGGCCACGGACGGTACGACGCTGGTGGTGAACGGACCGCTGGTCGACGAGCTCGCGCGCCTGACCGGCTCGCCGGTGCGGGTGTGGGGCATCACGAGCGCTACGGGCATCGACGCCTACGGATACGACCTCCGGTCGAAGCTCGGAGACGATCGCTGGATGGGGATCGTCATGGACCGGACGGACGGACTGTGGCTGTACGGCGACGAGGCGATCGAGCTCGTGAACGCGCCCGCCGCGCTGACGAGTCAGGCTGGCAACCTGGTCTGGGT
>JASFUR010000386.1:0-3761 GCA_050050215.1 Gemmatimonadota bacterium | reverse complement strand
TCCGCCGAAGACGTGACGGACCAGGCCCCGATCTCGAGCGTCCAGGAGCTGATGGCCGCTCGTTCGCCGGGTGTCCGGTTCGACCGCAACGACGGCCAGGTCGGTGGTGGCTCCGGCGTCACGATCCGAGGCGTGTCCTCGGTGGTGCTCGGAAGCCAGCCGCTCATCTACGTCGACGGCGTGCGCGTCCAGAACGACGCGACGCTCGGCCCGGCCACCGGTAGCGCCAGCGGGAACGCGAGCGCCCTCGGTGACATCAACCCCGACCAGATCGAGAGCATCGAGGTCATCAAGGGGCCCTCCGCCGCCACGCTGTACGGCACGGAGGCTTCGGCCGGCGTGATCCAGATCATCACGAAGAAGGGCAGCGTCGGTGCGCCCGAGTTCACGATCGAGACGAGCCAGGGCAGCAACTTCATGCGTGACCCGCAGGGGATCCTCGGCACGCAGTACGCCTGCCTCCAGGCTGCGTCTCCCTGCCCCGCAGATCAGATCGAGCCGTACCAGATGTACGACGAGGCCGGACACTACATGCGGAAGGACGGGGCCTTCGCGGGCCTACCGGAGCCCACTACCGCCAACGGGATCTCGGCCACGTTCAACCCGAACGACGTCCGCTCGGGCGATCTGTTCCGCAACGGCTACGCTCAGCGCTACAACGGGAGCGTCCGTGGTGGCCTGGATCAGGTCCGCTACTTCCTCGGCGGCACCTACGCCGACGAGGTCGGAGTCCTCGACTACAACACGAACAAGCAGGTCGCGCTGCGTGCGAACGTGACGGTCCTGCTCTCCGAGGACATCAACCTCGACGTCTCGACCGGCTACGTGAACGGTGACACCCGTTTCGCGACGGTCGACGAGGAGGGCGGCGTCTGGCACCAGCTGGTGTGGAGCCGCGGTTACAACCTGCCCGGCTACCGTTACGGCCCGACGGGCCGTGGCTTCCTGGGCTTCCAGGAGCGCTTCCCGCAGTCCTTCGAGGGAACGGACATCTCCCGCGACTACAGCCGCTTCACGGCGAGTGCGCAGGCCACGCACACCTATGGTGAGTGGTTCACGCAGCGCCTGATTCTCGGTGTCGACCGCGGAGCCGAGACGGACAACAGCTACCTGCCCGGCAACGCGGACTTCCCGAATGCGCCGGCCGGTTCACTCATCTACGGGCGCCCGATCGACCAGAACCTGACGTTCGACTACTCTGTCAGCGCTGGTCTCCAGGCGACCGAGGACCTTCGGGCAACGACGTCGTTCGGTGCGCAGTACTACTCGCGTTTCCGCGAAAGCGTCGTCAACTCCGCCCGCGGCTTCCCGACTTCGGTCCAGACGGTCATCTCGCAGACGGAGTTCGGCGATCGTCAGATCAATTTCACCTCGATCGAGAACAAGTCGCTCGGCTTCTTCGTTCAGGAGGAGCTGAACTGGCAGGACCGGATCTACCTGACCGGTGCCGTCCGCGCCGACGACAACTCGGCGTTCGGTGGCGAGTTCGACCTGCAGTACTACCCGAAGCTTTCGGCTTCCTGGGTTCTTTCCGAGGAGTCGTTCTTCAACGTCGGCTTCATCAGCAGCCTGCGCCTCCGCGGCGCCTGGGGTAAGGCAGGTCGCCAGCCCGGGACGTTCGCGTCGCAGACGCTGTACGGCACCTTCATTGGGCCGAACGGGAACGGCTTGGTTCCGACCACCGCCGGTAACCCGGAGATCGGCCCCGAGGTCAGCACGGAGTTCGAGGCCGGCTTCGACGTCGCGCTCTTCGACGACCGTCTTTCCGCCGAGGTCAGCTACTACACGACGACCACGGCGGACCTGCTCGTGAACCAGTCGCTCGCACCGAGCACGGGTCTCACGGGCTCGCGTCAGGGGAACCTCGGTGAGATGACGAACCACGGCTGGGAGGCGAGCCTCGACGCCCGCATCTTCCAGGCCGACAATGTCGCCTTCGACATGGCCGTCTCCGCCGACTACACGACCAACAAGATCACGGCCCTCGGTGAGGACATCCTCCCGAACGGAAACTTCCAGCTCGGTTGGCCGTACCCGAACGTCGCGAGTGACTTCATCATCACGGATGCCACCCTGACGTCGCCTGGCGTCGTCGACCCCGGGTCGCTCATGTGCGACCAGGGTCTGCCCGCCGACGGCGGCGACGGCTCGCCGATCATGCAGGGCGGCGTCAGTGGCCCTTGCAGCGACTACACGGCAGACGGCCTGCTGATGGGTCCGACGTATCCGAATTACAGCTTCTCGGTGTCGCCGACCATCACGCTGTACAACGACCTGCAGATCTTCGCGCTGGCCGAGGGCCAGTACGGGCGTGTGATCGCGAGCGTGGACGCGAACTATGCGTGCCGCTACTACCGGAACTGCCTGGCCTCGCAGGAGCGGACGGATCCGTTCTTCCTGGCCGCGACCTCCAACTTCATCGACGACCGGTACAACGGCCGGTTCGACGGTGATTTCTGGAGGCTGCGTCAGGTCGGTGCGCGGTACAATCTGCCTCAGGATCTCGTCGGTCGGATCGGCGCGGACCGCGCTTCGATCTCCGTGTCGGCGTCCAACATCTGGACGATTTGGCAGAAGACCGAGACGGATCTGGCCGGGAATAACATCTACGATCCTGAATACGCCATTAACGGGGGTGACCCCCAGGCCACTGCGCTCTGGGAGATGCCCGGAATCGCGGCGCTCAACGCCCAAATCCGGATCGCCTTCTAGGCCCTCCCGTAAAGAGGAGCTCGGCATGGGTTACCTCGGGTCTGCAACAGGACCCGAGGTAACCGATGCCGCCATCCAACATCGAATAGGACGAATTCTGAAATGAATGGATTTCGACAGACGACGCTGCGCTCCTGTCGTTGGGGCGTAGCAGCCGCGCTGGCGTTCTCGCTGGGAGCCTGCGATGGCCTCCTGGACGTGAACCTTCCGGCGGCGGTGACCTCGGACGCATTGGACAACCCGGAGGTCGCTCCCATCCTGGTCAACTCCGTCATGGCACTGGTCGAGTGTGGGTACTCGTCCTTCGCCATCGACGCGGCCGGCGCGGAGGACAACTTCCAGGAAGTCACGGGTGTGGCCCAGGACTACTCCCAGTACGACGCGAACCCTTCCGGCGGGCAGTGCGACACTGACTCCTACAGCGCGGAGTGGATCGACCCGCTCCTGACCGCACGCGGTCAGGGGTACGACGTGTACGAGAAGATCTCCGGCTGGGACGTCGCCGATAAGCAGGAGCTCCTCGCCACGACGGCCATCTACACGGCCGTGGTGCTGGAGAACATGGGCACGTACTTCTGCGAGGGCGCGATCAACGAGAGTCCGCTCCTGACGCCCGACCAGGTGCTCGACACGGCGCTTGCCTGGCTCGACAAGGCGGACACGCACATCGGCACCGCGGGTGACTTCTCGATCGACACCAACCAGGGCACAGTCGCCTCGAGCGCTCAGCAGCTCGCAGACGGCCTCCGGGCCCGCATGCTGTGGGCCCAGGGTCAGACGGCTGCAGCCGCGACCATTGCGGCCGGCGTCAGCGACGGCTTCATGGCCTACATCCTCCGCGAGGAGGGCGAGAAGCGCCGGAACATGGTTGGAAGCACGCAGGGCAACGGCGGCGGCGTGCAGGCTGCCGGATTCGTTCAGGGACCCGTCACGCTGAAGACCCCGTCGAACGACTACGGGATCTCGCTCTTCGGCAATCGGCCGTCTGCGACGGCGGTCGACGGTGGAAGCGCTTGGGGCAACGGCCCCATGATGCACACCGGATACCG
>JASFUR010000385.1:0-3762 GCA_050050215.1 Gemmatimonadota bacterium | reverse complement strand
CCTCGCGGCCAGAGGCCCGTGACCAGCTCGTCCCAGGCCGTCGCGTCCAGCTCGGCGAGGACGTCCCTCGTGGTGAGGCCTTCGGCGGGGAGGATTACGATCATCGAGAACGCGCCTCCGCCGTAGGGGAGCTCGACCGCGGTGTACGAGGGGGCCCAGGTCACCGGCAGCTCGACGTCACTCCTCGACATCAGGTCTAGCGTCACCGTCGAGCCGTCCGCACGGGTGAAGTCGGCCGGACGTGTGTCGGCCGGATCGAACTCGTCGGCCCACGCCGCGTCCAGGTAGATCGCGTTTACGAGGAGCATCACGAGCGCCGGATCGAGCTGGTCCACGATGGAGTCGATCAGGCCGTGCGTCTTCCCGTCCACCCAGGCGTTGATCGCGTCCACGGTCGCCTCGTCGGAGAAGTCACGGGAATCGACGGTCGCGTCGAAGGCCGCCGCGACGACCTGGAAGAACGCGTCGCGGAACGGTACGCCCTCGTTCGCCCAGATCGCGTTGGCGATCTCGAACTTCACGAGAGGGTCCAGATCCGTGAGCAGGTCGACGAGGGCACGGTACGAGTCGTTGATCTCTTCCTGCGTCAGCCCGTCGAACCCGAGGGTCGACCGCATGTCGTCGAACGTCGCCCCGTCGGCGCCGTTGAGCGTCATGCCCAACGCCATCGAGGCGCTGAGGGGTGACAAGATCAGGTTCGGGCGGTCGTCGGTCGCCGCGACCGTCCGGACGAGCTCCAGCCCGAAGTCGTTGGACGCACCGATGAGGGTGGTCTCCGCCGCGGTCAGCTCACGCGGAAGCCGTGTGATGGGCTCGTAGTCCTCCGACGGACCCGTGCCGTCGGAACAAGCGGCGACCGCCAGGAAGACGGCCAGGAATCGGGCAAGCGAGCCAGCGAGCGATCTCTTCATGCCCGGAGAACGGCCGAGCGGCCCCGGACGTGACATGGCGAAACACGAAACGCCCGCAGCCGGAAGGGGCGCGGGCGCTTGTTCGTATGGTCGCTGCAGGACTCGAACCTGCGACATCCACGATGTGAACGTGGCGCTCTACCAGCTGAGCTAAGCGACCGACGGTCACGCGGGTCCGGACTCACCAGCCCGGACCTCGCGCGTCGCGAAGTACCCCCACGGGGACTCGAACCCCGGTCTTCGCCGTGAGAGGGCGATATCCTAGGCCACTAGACGATGGGGGCGTCGCCACCCTTGGTGGCGGAGAGCCCAAATTTTACCCACGGCCCTTCAGAACGGTCAACCCCTCAACGGCGTGCTCCCCCCACGTGTCGAAGAGAATGGGTATCCCTTTCCCAGACACGAGGTTGCAACGATGGCCCGGGCAGGAACGGCCGAGAAGCTCAACGCGGAGACGGTCAGGGGCTGGCTACGCGCCCACAAAGGCTGGAAGCGGCGCTCGAACCAGCTCACCAAGGAGTTCGACTTCCCCTCGTTCCGCGACTCGATCGTCTTCGTGAACCGGGTGGCAACGCTCGCCGACGATCATGAGCACCATCCGGACATCGACGTCCGCTACGACACGGTGACCCTGTACCTGACGACACACGACGCCGGCGGAATCACCGAGAAGGACCTCAAGCTGGCCGAGCAGATCGACTTCGCGACGTCGGCCAGCTGAGTGGTCGACCGCTCAGGGAGCGGACGATAGCTCGGGGGTGGACCCCGTCCGCTCCAGGAAATCCATCACGACGAGGAAGACGTCCTCGTCGTCGAGGAGCCCCGGGTGCGTCGGGCAGCAGACCACGTGATCCTCGACTCCGGGCAACGTAGCGCTCTCGCCGGGCAGGACGTGCGTGTCGATCGGAGTTCTGACCGTAATCGCCTCGACCCCATCGGGGAGGGGGCTCTGCGAGTTCAGCTCCGCGAGGAAACGGCTGTCCGGTAGCATCTCGTCGCGCCCGTCACCCCAAGCCAGGTGGGCCGACAGCGTCCCTCTGTGCGGCGTCCCCAGGAAGGCCACGCGGCGCACGGGGGCGGCCGGCCGGGTCGCCAGGTACCAGCGGGTCGCGAGGCCGCCCATCGAGTGGGCCACGATGTCCACGCGGTCCACGCCCGATCCGGCGACCACCTCGGCCACGAGCGAGTCGATCTCCGCGGCGTGATCGACGTTGCTGCCGGTTGGGTCCGCGAAGGTCAGGGTGCGGACCTCGGCATCGTCCATGCCGGCACCGAGCAGCCGGATCCGCAGCGCTGCCAGGTCTCTGCCGGTGTCGAACCACCCGGGGACGAGGATCACCGGTGCGTGCAGTCGGGTCTCCGCCAGCGCCGGGGGTGCGATGAACGACGCCACTGCGGGCTCGACCGCGTCTGACGTCAGCACGGTCGGGACCGCCGCGGCGAGCGCCAGGACGCCCACGAACAGCGAGCTCACTACGGCCAGCCAGCGCCTTCTCACGAGGCTTGATCCAGGGCGCGCACCAGAACCTCCACTCCGAAATCGATCTGCTCGTCGGTCACGCCCAGCGCGGGCGTCAGCTCGATCACCTGCCCGCTTTCGCCGGCAGGCAGAACCAGAAGCCCCTCCCGCAGAGCGATGGACGCGACTTTCGCGGCGGCTCCGGCCGCCGGCGCGGCCCCGTCCTTCTCGACAAGCTCGATGCCGACGAGGAGCCCGGCGCCGCGCACGTTCCCTACACCGGCGACCCCGGAAAGTCGCCCGTCCAGCGCGGCCAGGAGTCGAGCGCCTCGTTCCGAGGACCGTTCGACGCGTGCTCTCGCGCCCACTTCGTCCAGCGCCGCCAACGCCGCCGCGCACGACAGGGGGTGCCCCAGGAAGGAGCTGGTGTGGATCGCCTCGCCCCCGCTCTCGGGCCACGCGTCCATCACCGACCGATCCGCGAGGCACGCGGAAACGGGTAGACCGGCACCGAGCGCCTTGCCCACGCAGATCATGTCGGGCCGCAGCCCCACGACCTCCGACGCGAAGATCGCCCCGCAGCGGCCCATGCCCGTGAAGACCTCGTCCGCGACGACGAGCACCCCGGCCTCCGACGCCATCCGGGACAGCTCGACCATGAAATCGGGCGGTGGGATGCGAACACCCGCGCGGCCCTGGATCGGCTCGACGATCACGGTGCCGATGGCGTCTCCGTTCGGAGCCCCGCTCGGCAGCAGGTCGGCCACCCGGCCCAGGCACTCGTCGACGGACGGCCCCCCGGGCCGCCACGGCTCCGGGAAGGGCGCGAATGCGACCCCACCGTACAGGCGGCGCTCGAAGGCCTCGCGGAAAAGCGGCCGCGAGGTGACGGCCAGGGAGCCCAGCGTCAGGCCGTGGTACGCACCCTCCAGCGCGAGGACGCCCGGGCGGCCGCTGGCGAGCCACGCCGTCTTGAGCGCGATCTCGACCGCCTCGGACCCCGTGGAGGCGAGCACACCGTGCGTGCTCGCCCAGGGTGTCAGCTCGGCGAGCCGCTCGAGGAGCTCGACCTTGAGCGTGGGCGGGTGCACGTCGCCCATTCCGTGCACGAGCCTCCCGACCTGCTCCTTGACCGCCGACACGACGCCCGGGCTCGAGTGGCCGAGGAGCGCCACGCCGAACCCTCCGGTGAAGTCCACGTAGACGTTCCCGTCGGCGTCGCGCACGTTGCAGCCGGCAGCCTCCTCCCAGAAGACAGGCCAGTCTTCGGCCACGTACGTGACATTGCGTGACTCGACGGCCCGCAGTCGCTCGGAGAGCGCCCGGGACGCCGGACCCGGGGGCGTCACCCGCAAACGTGGGAGCAGGGCCCCGAGGGCCTCCTCCGACACG
>JASFUR010000384.1:0-3765 GCA_050050215.1 Gemmatimonadota bacterium | reverse complement strand
ATCCCAGACGTGGGACCGTGTCTCGGGCCACCAAACATGGCCGGATCCGCGGACGAATTCAAAGACACTCGCTACTCGCTCCGCAGCGCCTCCACCGGATCCACCCGGGATGCCCTCCTGGCCGGGATCCACGTCGCTAGAAGAGAAACCGCGCCGAGCAGCAGCGCCGTGCCACCGAACGTGACAGGGTCGTTCGCGGACACACCGTAGAGCAACGAGGCGAGCGCGCGGCTCAGGGCCCAGGCTCCGAACAGCCCGAGCGCAAGCCCCACCCCTGTCAGCACCATCCCCCGCCCGATGACCTCGCGCAGCACGCTTCGTGTGCTGGCTCCGAGTGCCATGCGCACCCCGATTTCCGGGGTGCGGCGCGCGACGATGAACGAGATCACCCCGTACAATCCCACGGTGCCGAGGAGAAGCGCGACGCCGGCCGAGAGGCCGAGCAGGAGCACGGTGAACGAGGCCGCCTGCAGCGACTGCGTCACGATGTCCTGCATGGGGCGCGGGTTGATCACCGGCAGCCGGGAATCGAGCGCGCGGAGTGCCTCGCCGGCAGCCGGAAGCGCGGCGAGCGGATCGCCACCGGCGACCCGTAGGGCGACGTCCATGGCACGGGGCCCACGACCCGTCGCGTCGATGTTTCCGTCGAGAATCGGTCGATACATGAGCGGCAGCGGCTCCTCGTTCGCCCCGTCGAATCGCACGTCCCGCGCGACACCCACGACCTGCCATGGGTCGTTCTCCTCTCCATCCGGCTCACCCGGACCCCGGAGCTGCTTGCCCAGAGCGCTCTCCCCCGGCCAGAACGAGCGAGCGAGCGCCTCGGACACGACGACCCCGCGGAACTCGTCGCGGCGATCGGTCCATTCCAGCGGGCGACCCTCGAGAAGATCGATCGACATCGTCTCGAAGTAGCCGGGGGTGACCGACAGGGTCTCGACCAGGGGGGCCAGCTCACCGGGCCCGACCGGATGATCCACCGCCTCCGTCGGACTCGCGGACCTGTAGTTGGTGAGGGGGAGTCCCTCGATGAGGCCCGCCGAGGCCACGTTCGGCAGCGCCTCCAGCCGCTCCACGAGCTCACGGTGAAAGGCCAGCAATGGCTCCCCTGCCTCGTACCGCGCCTCCGGGAGCACGTAGTGGAACGTCAGCACATGCTCGGGCTCGAACCCGAGGTCGACGTCACGCAACGCGACGAGGCTCCGGAGCATCAGACCCGATCCGACGAGCAGGACGAGCGCGAGGGCCACCTGTCCGACCACCAATGCGCTGCGCAGCCTATGGCGCTGCCGTCCGGCCGTGGAGGAGCGTCCGCCTTCGCGCAGCACCTCACCGACGGCCCCCCGCCCGTACCCGAGCGCCGGGAGCAGCCCGAAGAGCACGCCGCCCGCGATCGACACCACCACCGTGAAGGCGAGCACGCTTCCGTCGATGCCGAGGTCGAGCGCCTTCGGGATGTCGGTGGGCACCAGGTTCAAGAGCCCGCGCACACCGAGGGACGCCAACACCAGGCCGACCGCCCCACCGCCGAGGGCGAGCAGGATGCTCTCGCTCAGGTACTGGCGCACGACGTCCAGACGGCTCGCCCCCATCGCCGTCCGCACGGCGGATTCCCGTTGACGGGCTTCCGCGTGCACGAGGAAGAGGTTGGCCACGTTGGCGCACGCGATGAGGAAGACGAACGCGACCGTGCCGAGCAGAATCAGCAACGGCTGACGGAGGTCCTGGACGAAGATGTCCTTCAGCGGCTTCACGTCGGCGCGGAACCCCGCCTGCTGCAGCATTTCGGTGGCCGCCCCCGCCCGCTCGGCGAAATCCCGCAGGATCGCGTCCATCTCGGTGTTCGCCGACTCGATCGTCTGCCCGTCGCGCAAGCGGCCCACGGCGATGAGCCGGTAGCTGTCCTCGTCGGGATTCGCGCGATCGATGACGGTCGGAAGCCACAGCTGCTCGTTGATGAACGAGAACTTCTCCGGCATCACCCCGACGATGCGACGCTGGACGCCGTCGATCTCCACAAGCTCACCGATGACGTCCCGGCGACCGCCGAAGCTCTGCTCCCACAAGCCGTGGCCGATCACGACGACGGGCTCCGCCCCGGGCTCGTCCTCGCCTTCCACGAAGCCGCGTCCGAGGATCGGCTCCACGCCCATCACGCGGAAGTACGACGCCGTCACACCGGCCTCGTGCACCTCGAGCGGCTCGTCGCCCGTCACCAGGCTCGCTTCCCCCTGCCCGAACAGCGCCAGGTCCACGGTCCGAGCGCGGTCGACGTAGTTCACGTACATCGCCTCGGAGTGGGGCACGATCGGGACGTTCACGCCGAGCCCCGGCGCGTCGTGGTTGTAGCTCACCAGCCGCTCGGGCTCGGGCACCGGGAGCTGATCGACGAGCACGCCGTCGACGATGCTGTAGATCGCCGTGGTCGCAGCGATCCCCACCGCCACGGTCAGGCCGCCGATCACGGTGAAGCTCGGTCGCCGCAGCAGGCTCCGAATCGCCATCCGCACGTCTCGCATCACCGCATCCATCGTCCACCCCTCCGTTCTCAGATACCAGGCGTCGGCGAGCGCGCCCCAGGCGTGCCGCATCGACCCGTCTCTCGTAGCGAGCTCACCCCGCCACTCGTCCACCCAATCGATCCGCTCTCTCGCCGGGACGAGCGAGGACACGACTCGCAGCCAGAGCCGGCTCGGCCGCATCAGGCCTCCTCCGGCCGCGGCGGCACGTCGCCGAGCAGACGTCGCATTTCGGCGAGCTTCGCCTCCGCCTCACCCAACGCCACCCTTCCGGCCGACGTCAGCTCATAGATCCGCCGCTTCGGGCGGGCTTCCGCATGCGCCACGTCCTCCGACTCCCACCGCGCGCTCAGCAGCCCGGCCTTGGCCAATCGGCGAAGCGCCGGGTAGACCGTCCCGCTCGGCAGATCGCACGCGTCCATGACGTCGAAGCCGTAGCGATAGCCGGAGGCCACAGCCCGCAGCACGAGCGCCGTGATCTGGGTCATTCGGATGCTTCCCATGGAGTTCCGGGCCGGTAGCGAGGGGGCGTTTGTAGT
Source organism: Gemmatimonadota bacterium (assembly GCA_050050215.1). Taxonomy (GTDB): domain Bacteria; phylum Gemmatimonadota; class Gemmatimonadetes; order Longimicrobiales; family Gaopeijiaceae; genus UBA2982. The sequence continues at coordinate 707 of JASFUR010000384.1, read as the reverse complement.
TTTCTACATAGTATACGGCCGTGGTGGCCAAAGAGTTTCGGGGAGGGGCTGGCACGGCATCTGGACAAAGCGCAGGGTTCGAGGGTCGACGCGCCGCAGACCGGCCGCCGTACTGGCCACGCGGGACCCCGCCTGCAAAGGATGCCCTGAGCAGGCAACCGGAATCGGATCGCCCGTGTTCGATCCGAGCCCTTGACTTGAAGTTCACTTGAAGTTGTAGGCTTCGTTCATTCACGCACTCAAACGGAATGAACGAACGATGACCAACCAACGCGCCCAGTCCCGAAATACTCGGTCCCACTGGCTCTCCGCACTCGCCCACGCGTGGCTCCGGGCGGTAACGCGAAGTGGTGGCCCATCCGCATGCGTGCGGCCCTCGCCTCCCGTAGCGCGAAGCCGTTGGCCCAACCCAGGGGCCCCCTCGTAGTTTGCGTGCCGTCCGACGCCAACCGTACCCGAGGGGAGCCGCCGATGAGCCCGCACCCGCCGTCCCCGCATACTCCCGAGCGCTGGGACGCCGCGAGCCGCGCCTACGCCGACAGGATCGCTTCGATCACCGGCGCCTTCGCGCGGGAGATCGTCGATCGTCTCGCCCTCTCCGAGGAATCGGACGTGCTCGAGGTCGCGGCGGGATCGGGAGCGCTGACCGAGATGCTGTCTCCCCGGGTGCGGTCGGTGCTCGCCACCGACTTCTCACCCAGCATGAT
>JASFUR010000383.1:0-3770 GCA_050050215.1 Gemmatimonadota bacterium | reverse complement strand
GGCCAAAGCCATCATTGGAGAGTTCATGGGGACACCGGCGCGGGTTCGGGTTTGCCGACCGCGACGGCGTATCCGTCGAGCACGCCGTCGAGGATCTCGTCCCACCGACGAGTGAGCGCCTCGGCTCGCGCGCCGGCGGCCAGCTGCCGCCTGCGGCCCTCGTTCCGAAGCAGATCGATGCACGCACCGGCGAAGGCGTCGAGATCGCCGGGCGGGACCAGCACTCCGGTACGGCCGGGGATCACCGTCTCGGTCACGCCGCCGCGGTCGACGGTGACCGCCGGAACGCCGCTCGAAATGGCCTCGAGGACCACGTTGCCGAACGTCTCCGTGTCCGACGCGAACACGAACAGGTCCGCGGCGGCGAAAGCCTCCGCGAGGGGGGCGCCCCGGAGGAAGCCCGTGAAGTGGACACCTTCCTCCTCCCGTGCCCTCAGTCGCTCACCCGCGGGACCGTCCCCGACGAACACCAGGGCGATACGGTCGTCGAGCGCGTCGCGGACCCGGAGGAACGCGTCCAGCAAGAAGTCGACCCGCTTCTCTGCGGCTAAACGGCCCACGTAGACGAGGATTCGATCCGCGCCGGGCGCGATGCGCTCGCGCGCCTCCCGGCTGCGTCGCGCCGGGCTGAACAGCTCGGTCTCGACTCCGCGTCCCCAGACCTCCAGGCGCGGATGGAAGCCCCAATCCCGCAGCATCTCGAGCGTGTCGCGACTCGGGCAGAACGTCGTGGTCGAGCGGCTGTGGAACCAACGCAGATACCTCCAGAGCACCGGCTCCAGTGGACCCATGTGGTAGTCCGGGAGATAAGCCGGGAAGTTCGTGTGGAACGAGGTGACGAGCGGGATGTGGTTCGACAGCGCCCAACGCCGTCCCGAGAAGCCGACGGTGGACTCGGTGGCGACGTGGACCACGTCCGGCGCAAAGGCCTCGAGCATCCGCCGGCCCTTCCGGTCGAGGCCGCGCGCGAGCTGAAGCTCGGGGTACATGGGCACTGGAATCCCCGGAAGCTGACGGTGGATCGAGGCGGCGGGCTCGGGCTCGTCGGAGACCCTCGTCGTGACGAGCGCGACCTCATGGCCCCGCTCGGCCGCGTGTCGGACCAGGAAGCCGAGGGTCTTGGCCACCCCGTTCACATCCTCGGGATAGGTGTCGGTGAAGAGCGCGATCTTCACGTTACGCCGCCCCCGCGAGCTCGGGCGCGGGCGCCGGGACGAGCGGCGCACCGGTATCGAGGTGGAAGTCGCCGAGGCCCTCCGCCCCGTTCCGGACCGCGTCGATCAGCGCCGCGCGGTAGTCCCCAATCGACTCCTGGATGCCGTCGAGCAGCCACGCGGATGGCGGCACCGGGTTGAGGTAGGCGAGGGAGATTCCGCGAAGGGCGCTGGATCGGTAGGCCCAAGCCAACAGCCCCCGCAGCCGCGGAAGCGAGAAGGTCCAGACCGCGTCCTCCATGAGGACGCCCAGCAGCCTGAGCGTACCCAGCGCCTGCCGTGCCCTGCGCCCCACGGAGATGTGGGACTCCAGGAACCACTCCCGTGGATGTGTCACTCCGTACGTCAGGGCGTAGCCGAGCTGCAGGAAGCGGACGCTCATGGCGTCGAACGCGGGCCGCAGCCGGACTCGTCGAGCGTCGGCATGACGGGCGGCGAACCAAAGGTCGACGCCGATTTCGACCCGCAGGTGGCTCAGCGGGTCCTCGCCGCCGGAGACGAAGGTCGCCGGGCACCCCAGGAGGAGCTCCCCGACGCCCCGACCGACCCAGGGATGGATCAGCCGGTCGGCGAGCACGTGGGTGACCCAACCCCAGGCGAAGGCTCGCTCCACCGGAGTGCGGGCCGTACGCACGAGGTTGGTCGCCAGCTCTCCGGTACGCTCGCAGTGAGCCAGATCAGAAAGGAGCCGAACGCCCCCCGGCAGATAGCCCAGATCGGGACCGATGGCCCCGTGCATGTATGCGTTCAGTGCGGCAGGGTCATCTGGGTCGAACGGCAGCGCGACACGCGACGCCCGCAAGCCCTCGAGGCCCTGACGCGCGAGGTGGAAGTGGAGCGTGATGCCCGGCATCGGACCTCCAAGCCACGACGGATACTCGCCTTCTGTCGCCTGGAAACATCTGTTGCCGAGGTGCACGTTCCGCCGAAGACACGGTCACGAACGGGTACCATGCACGGTTCGTTTGCGTCGCGAGGTCCGGGTGCACATCCCGGTAACGATCGAATGTCGACCCGGTAACTCGGGACGTCGGGCGGGCCCTATGGGCTACCGCGACGTGCCGGCCTGTGTAGGGTTCCTCGGTTCCGCGTGGCAGCCGTTTGGCCCAACCCGTGCAAAGGGATCGCGATGGACGAGCTGACTGCACTCGTGGCACGCACCGAGGGTCCCCAGCCCTGGCGGAAGCTCTTCCACGCCACGAACGGCGTCCTGATCGTCGCGGCGCTCACGCTGGTGGATCCTTCCGAGCGGACCACCGTTCTCGTCCTCGGCGTGGTCACCGCGGCGCTGCTGGCGTTCGACGTCGTTCGGCTCACGGCTCCCCGCGTGAACGAGGTCTTCTTCCGCCTCTTCCAGAGCCTGGCGTCACCGCGTGAGATGCGCGGGGTGGCGTCTTCGACCTGGTATGCCCTCGGCATCCTCGTCTGCGCGCTCCTGTTCGAGCGGGCCGAGGTGGTGACCGGCGTGCTTGTACTTGGCCTCGCCGATCCGGCGGCCGCCTACGTCGGGCGGCGGTGGGGGAAGCGTCCCTTCCTGGGCGGGACGGTGGAGGGAACCGTCGTCTTCTTCGTGACCTGTGCCACGATCATCGCCCTCAGGCACGGTGTCTGGGTGGCGCTGCCGACCGCGCTCGTGGCCTGCCTCGCCGAGCGGCGCTCTTGGCCGCTCGACGACAACTTCACGATTCCGCTGGTGTGCGCGGGGATGATCACCGGGATCGGGATGATCCCATGATCGGCGTCAGCTGCTGAGCCCGACGCTCTCCTGTATCGCGCGTCGCACGTTCCTACGGGCGTGCGCCGAAAAACGGCCGTGCCGAATGGGATCGTACGAGCTGGCGGCATCGAGGAGCGTGCGCACCCCGGTCCTCACAAGCTGCGTCTGCGGGAGGCCGAGACCCCGGGTCCTTATGGCTTCATCGATGGCGATCCGGAGGTTCCGGAGGACCAACTGTTCCATCGCCTCAGGGTCACCCTGGCCCGCACGTCGGATGAGGACATCCTCGTGCGCGGAGTCGAGGACGGGCTGCTCGCTGGCCATGGAAACCAGGTCAGGAAGGCTCAGCTCGTCGAACTCTGATATCGGTTGAACATGCATGGTATCGGGTACGATCCCCCGCGCATGGGGGACCCGCAACCCCTGTAGCGAACGTGTTACAGAAACGACCAATTGAGGCCTGGAGCTACTTCTTCGTTCCCGGAGGAGAAGGCTCCGCCATCTCCGCGCCATGTTTGATGGTGCGCCCCTCGACGAGGAATACGACGTCCTCGGCGACGTTCGTGGCGAGATCGCCGATGCGCTCGAGGTTCTGGGAGATCAGCAGGAGCTCGAGCGCGCCGCTCAGGCGCTTCGGATCCTCGAGCATGTGGGTGACCAGAATCCGGTACATCGAGCGCCGCAGGTCGTCGACCTTGTCGTCCGTGATACAGACCATCCGCGCAGTCCCCGCGCTTCGGGACACATAGGCGGCGAGCGCGTCGGAGACCATGCCCTTCACGATCTCCGACATCTCGGTGAGCTCCCGGATGTTCGGAAGCGGCGGAGTCTCGGTGAGC
>JASFUR010000382.1:0-3776 GCA_050050215.1 Gemmatimonadota bacterium | reverse complement strand
GATCATCGAGCACGAGCTCATCCAGGCGAAGCTGGCCGACATGGTGGCGCAGGTCCATGCAGCGCGCCTGCTCGTCCAGCGGAGCGCCGCCATGCTCGACGCCGGCCGCGACCTGGGGGTCGGGGGCGCCGTCACAAAGCTCTTCAGCTCGGAGATGGCGACGCGGGTCTGCATGGATGCGATCCAGGTGCACGGCGGATACGGATACCTCAAGGACTACGACGTGGAGCGCCTCATGCGCGACGCGAAGCTCTGTGAGATCGGGGAGGGCACGAGCGAGATCCTCCGGGTGTTGATCGCGCGCTCGTTGCGGGACCCTTCCTCCGGCGCCGGAGGCTCGGCGTGATCCGGATCGCCGCCGCGCAGGCCTTCTGGGGTGACTGGCCGCAGGCGCCCGCGCTGCAGGTGGGCTCCGGGCCGATCGACTACCTGATCCTCGACTATCTGGCCGAGGTCACGGTGGCGATCCTCGACAAGCAGAAGTCGCGCGATCCCACGGCCGGTTACGCACGGGACTTCGTCACGGACGTGGGCGCCCTCCTGCCCGAGCTCATGGCGCGCGACATCAAGGTCATCAGCAGCGCGGGCGGCGTGGCGCCCCGGGCGTGCGCGGAGGCCCTGCTCGAGAAGGCTGCGGCCCTCGGCGTGTCCGGCCTGAAGGTCGGCATCGTCGAGGGCGACGACATCTTCGACAGCCTCGGCTCGCCCATCGGCTCCGGTGTCGGCCTGAAGGGTCTCGACTCCGACGCGCCCACGCTCGAGGAGATCGGTCCGCGGCTTCGAAGCGCACACGCGTATCTGGGCTCGCAACCTATCGTCGAAGCGCTCCGGAGAGGCGCCCACGTCGTCGTGACCGGTCGATGCACGGACTCCGCGCTGGCGCTCGCGCCCATCGTCCACGAGTTCGACGTGGCAGCCGACGACTGGGATCGGCTCGCGCTGGGTACCGTGGTGGGCCACGTCCTCGAGTGCGGCGCGCAATCGACGGGAGGGAACTACCTGGAGGACTGGCGGGCCGTCCCGTCTCCCGAGACGATCGGGTTCCCCATCGCGGAGCTGGAGGGCCCCGACGGCGCGGTGATCACGAAGCACGAGTCACTGGGTGGCCTGGTCAACGCAGGGAGCGTGAAGGAGCAGCTCCTCTACGAGATCGGCGACCCGAGGGCGTACGTCACCCCCGATTGCATCGCCGACTTCACGAGCATCGCCCTCGAGGACCACGGCAACGACCGGGTGTCGATCCGCGGCGTACGGGGCAAGCCTGCGCCCGAGACGCTCAAGGTCTCGTGCGTGTACTCGGCCGGCTGGAAGGTCACCGGCCAGATCACCTACTGCTGGCCGGAAGCCCATGCGAAGGCGAAGGCCGCGGCCGAGCTCCTCCGCAAGCGAACGGAGAACGCGCTCGGCCACGAGATCGAGACGTTCCTGGCCGAGTTCGTCGGCGCCGACGCGTGCTTCGGCGAGCTGGGAAGCGGCACCGAGCCGGACGAGGTGGTCCTGCGCGTGAGCGCGCGCTCGTCCGACCGCGAGACGTGCGAGTGTCTGGGCCGGGAGCTCGTGGGGCTCATCCTCACCGGCCCGCCCGGAGCGACCGGGTACGCGGCGGGTCGGCCTCGGCCCTCGGAGGTCGTCGGCATCTGGTCGGGCGCGGTCCCCCGGGAACGGGTGGAGCCGCGCGTCGAGGTGCTGGGATGACCCGATACCGCCTCTTCCTGCTCGCCCACGGACGCTCGGGCGACAAGGGTGACACGGTGAACATCGGGGTCATCGCACGGCGCGAGGAGTGGTTTCCGTTGATCGAGCGCGAGCTCACGAGAGCGCGCGTACGGGACTTCCTCCAACCTCTGGGAATCGGCCCGGTCGAGCGCTTCGAGCTGCCGAACCTGGGCGCGCTGAACTTCCTCGTACGCAGTGCGCTCGGCGGGGGTGGGGCGGTGGCGCTCAAGCTCGATGCACAGGGCAAGACGTTCTGCCAGGCTCTGCTCCGCATGCCACTGAGCCTGCCCGACGACGTCGTGAACGCCGTGCACGACCACTGGGACGGCCGAGTCCCGGCCGACTGCGTCGTGTCGGAGGAGGACTGATGGCCGTCCCCGTCCGCTACGAGACATCCGACGGCGTCGCCCGTCTCACGCTGAGCCGTGTCGACGTGCGGAACGCGCTCGATCTGGAGATGCTGGAGGAGCTCGATCGCCGTATCCAGGAGGCCGAGGCCGATGGATCCGTGCGCCTCCTGCTGCTGGCCGCCGACGGCCCGGCCTTCTGTGCGGGGATGAACCTGAAGTCCGTCGACCTCGGCGACCCTACGCAGGCGCGAGCCTTCGCCCAGGGTCTGTCCGACGTGTACCGACGCCTCGTCACGTTCCCGAAGCCCCTGCTATGTGCCGTGGACGGCCCCGTCTCCGGTGGCGGGGTCGGCCTGGTCGCCGCCGCCGATCTCGTGTGGGCTGCCCCGGAGGCGACGTTCTCGCTGCCGGAGACCCGTCTCGGGCTCGTGCCCGCGCTGGTCTCGGTGCCGTTGCACCGCCGAGTCGGTACCCGGATGCTCGGCAACATGGCCCTCGGAGGTGTGCCCTTGGATGCGTTGCCCGCCGTCGCGCGCGGCCTGGCCGACTTCGCGACCGAAGGAAGCGCCATGGAGGCGGCGCTCGACTTCGCCTCCGATCTTCTGCGCGACCACGCTCCCGACGCCCTGTCACGGACGAAGCGGTTCCTCGTCGAGCTGAACGATGGCGCCCTCGAGCAACGACTGGCGGCGGCGGAGCGGGAGTTCGAGGGCGCCGTCGCAACCGCGGAAGCTCGACGGGGACTCGACGCATTCCGGCGAAAGGAGTCCGTGCGATGGGACGAGGCGTAGCCCTCCACCGGGCGCTCGAGGAGTTGGCGGAGCTTCGCGCCCGGTACGCCAGCCCCGGCTCCGAAGCGGCCGTCGAGAAGCAGCACGGCAAGAAGAAGCTGACGGTCCCCGAGCGGCTCGACCTGCTCTTCGACCCCGACGCGCCCCGCTTCGAGGTGGGGACGTTCGCGGCGATGGATCAGTACGAGGAGCACGGCGACATCACGTCGGCCGGCGTACGCACCGTCGTCGGCAGTGTGAGTGGCCACGCGTGCATCGTCATCGCCAACGACTCGATGGTGAAGAGCGGGACCTGGTTCCCGCTCACCATCAAGAAGATCCTGCGCGCGCAGGAGATCGGAATGGAGAACCGGCTTCCGCTGGTCTACCTGGTCGACTCCGGTGGGCTCTTCCTTCCGCTGCAGGACGAGAGCTTCCCGGACCGGGACCACGCGGGGCGCATCTTCTACAACAACGCACGCCTCTCGGCGGAGGGCGTCCCGCAGATCGCAGCGGTGCTCGGGCCGTGCGTGGCCGGCGGCGCCTACATCCCCGCCCTGTGCGACGAGATCCTCATGGTGAAGGGCACCAGCGGGATCTTCCTGGGCGGACCCCATCTGGTGGAGGCGGCCATCGGCGAGAAGGCGGACATCGAGGAGCTCGGAGGAGCCTCGACACACACCCGCCTGAGCGGCATGGCGGACTACGAGGACGAGGACGAGCCTAGCTGCCTCGAACGGGTGCGCCGCCTCGCGGCCCTGTGGCCCCGTCCACCATCGACGCGCTACGCGGTGGGTGACGCCGCGCAGCCGGCGCGGACGCCCGCGTCGATCGTGGACGTGATCCCGGAAGACACGTCGAAGGCCTACGACGTGCGTGCCCTCTTCGAGTGCATCGTCGACGACGGAAGCTTCGAGGAGTACAAGGCCTCCTACGGGCA
>JASFUR010000381.1:0-3785 GCA_050050215.1 Gemmatimonadota bacterium | reverse complement strand
GTAGTCCTCGTGTCTGAGGCCATTCTCATCGGTATACGGCGCCTCGCCGTAGTCCAGGTCGTGCACGTGCCAGTTGTTCCACGAGCCGCGCTCGCCCTTTTGAGCCGTGGCAGCAGTGCTGAGTGCATCTTCTTGCGCTGCGTTTGGAGCAACGGGGTTGTCACTACAGCCTGCAAGCAGGATCGCGGAGGTGACGAGACCGATGAGAAGGAAGTAGGTGAGGGGGCGGAACGCGCAAGTGAAGGCGCGACCAGCTGTTAGTAGGTCTTTCATGGTAGTATACCTCAGTAGTTTGTTAAAGAGGCCACCCCCAGAGGGCCTGGACGGGTAGCTGAACTGCTGGCAACCTACAGGTGGTGCGGGCGGCAGACCTGCCATTCTTTCGCCTTCCAGCCCCTGGCAGGTTTGCGGTCCGCTTATGGCAGGTCTGCGGCGGCCTCGTCGGAGGGGGGGTGGCCGAAGGTCTGCCGGAAGAGGCGGGAGAAATGCTTCGCGCTTCTGAAGCCTACTACATAGGCTACTTCCGAGACGCGCCCTGCATCCTGCCTCAAGAGGTGCGCGGCCCGCTCGAGGCGCATCATCCGGATGTAACCGGCAGGCGTAAGGCCCACGGTATCCTTCACGCGCCGGTACAGCTGGCGCTCGCTCAGCTCCAGATCCTCGGCCAGACGGCTGACGCCGAATTGGTGCTCGCCCATGTGAGTCCCTACCACACCACGCATCCTCTCGACAAAGGCCGCATCGACGGAGGAGACGAGGATCTCCTCCGGACCCAGGCGCACGCTCTCGCTGAAGCGCTCCCGCAGGCGCCGCCGGATCTCGACGAGGTTCTCCACGCGCGCCGTGAGCTCCTCTAGGCTGAACGGCTTCGGCAGGTAGTCATCCGCGCCCGCGCCCAATCCTTCGATCCGGCTCTCCTCATCGGCCCTTGCGGTAAGCAGGACGACGGGGATGTGGCTGAGCGCCTCCTCGGCCTTGATGGCCGCGCAGAGCGCGAAGCCGTCCATCTCCGGCATCATCACGTCGGAGATGACGAGATCGGGCTGGTACTGCTGCGCCGTCCGGAGGCCCTCTGCGCCGTCCTCCGCCTCCAGGAGGCGGTACGCGCCCGCGAGGTGAGACCGCAGGTAGCTGCGCAGGTCGGCGTTGTCCTCGACGATCAGGATCTGCGGGGCGCTCGTGGGAGCTTCCACGAATGTCTGCGGGGGGCCATCGACCGCCTGCATCTCTTCGACGACCGGCACCGGGTCGTCGTGCTCGGCGTTCTGCTGCTTCCCGAAGGATGCCTCCGGTGCCTCTGACGCATCGCCCGCTCCGAGGTCGTCGGCCGCCGTCCGCAGCAGCGGAAGGCGCACCGTGAAGGTAGATCCAAAGCCGCGTTCGCTTTCGAGTTCGATCGTGCCGCCGTGCAACTCGACGAGTTCCTTGGTGAGCGAGAGTCCGATACCGGTGCCCTGATGCCGGCGGGTAGATGAGGAGTCGACCTGATAGAAGCGATCGAAGACGAGAGGCACGTCCTCTGCCGCGACGCCCTCACCCGTGTCGCGGACCGTGATCTGGACGACGACGTCGAGCTGCCTGACGACAACACCGATCCGCCCCCCCGTGGGCGTGAACTTGAATGCGTTGGACAGGAGGTTCGAGATGACCTTCTCCAGCTTGTCTGCGTCGAAGACCATGTCGATCACCTCCGGCTCGGCGGTGAAGGCGAGAGTGATGCCGTCCCGCTCGGCGCGGGAGGTGAAGGCGAGTACGTGCGTTCGCAGGAACGGCACCAGATTCCGGCGCCGCGCGTAGAGTTGCATCCCGCCTGCCTCCAACCGAGAGAGGTCCAGGAGTTGGTTGATGAGCCCTAGCAGGCGCTCGGCATTGCGGCGCATGGTCGGCGCCTGGGCGGCAAGACTGCGCGAATCGATTCGTCCCTCGATCTGGTCTCTCAGAGGTCCTAACAGGAGCGTTAGCGGGGTGCGGAACTCATGGGAGATGTTGGCAAAGAAGCGGCTCTTGGACTGGTCCAAAGTCTCCAAGTAGTTGGCTTGGGCTTCGGCCACTTCGGTGCGCAGCTCGGCTTCACGTATAGCGGCGCGTCTCCGTTCCACCTCAAGAAGGCGGCGACGCTGCACCCGGTCTATCGCAACGATGCCGCCGATGAAGAGCAACACATACCCCACATAGGCCCACCAGGTGCGCCACCACGGCGGCAGCACCGTCAGTTTGACGGCTGCGCCGTCTTCGTTCCACATCCCATCGCTGTTCGCGGCCTTCACTCTGAAGACGTACTGGCCGGGCGGCACCTTGTAGTAGCCGGCCCGCCGCTCCGCCACTTCGGTGCGCCACGTGTCGTCGTAGCCTTCCAGCTTGTAAGCATAACGGTTCTCCGCCGGGTCCTCGAAGTGCAGCCCCACGAAGTCCAGCGAGAACGTGTTCTGGTCGTGCGGGAGGCGGACCTCTTCGGTCGCGCTGATCACCGCCTTCAGTGGGGCATCTGGGCCGGGTTCGACGAGTTGGTCGAAGAGCCGGAGACCAGTGATCGCCACCTGCGGTGGGTGAGGGTTCGGCGACGTGTTCCTGACAACCTCTTCCGGAGAGAAGGCGATGACCCCGTTGTTCCCACCGAAGAAGAGCACGCCGGAGTTGCGCTCATACGTGCCGGGGATCGTCGATCCACTAGGAAAGACGAGGTCCAGATCGTAGGTGTAGAACGTATTCTGCTCGGGTGCAAACCGGGTCAGCTTGCTGTCGGTGCCTTTCCCCGTTCTCATCCACAGGTGGCCCTCCGCATCGCCAAGGATACCGTTCACCCGGTCATCGGGGAGGGTGCTGTTGGTGCTTGTGAAATGCGTGAAGTGGCCGGTGCTCGGGTCGAGGCGATTTAGCCCGCCGTTATAGGTCCCGATCCAGAGGGTGCCCCCGTCGGCTTCGTAGATGCTGGTGATAAAACCGTCGTTCAAACCGGTCGAATCCGCCACGGTGTGGGGGTACCGCATGAAACGACCCAGGCGCGGATCAAAGCGGTTGATGCCTCCCCGGAGCGTGCCAATCCAGAGCATCCCCTCTCGGTCTTCGTGTACGGCCACGACGTCGTTGTCACTGAGGCTGTTGGGGCGGTCGGGGTCGTGGAGGTACCGCGTGAAGCGGCCCGTCTTCGGGTCGAAACGGCTCAGTCCACCTCCGAAGATCCCCACCCATAGCACGCCCCGCCGGTCTTCGCAGATAGAGGAGACGGGGCCGGATCCCAGGCTACTTGGATCCGCAGGATCGTACTGGTACCGCGTGAAGCGGCCCGTCTCAGGGTCCATCCGATTCAGCCCGGTTGTGGTTCCCACCCAGATCTCCCCCTCCCGTCCCTCATAGAGGGAAAGCACGTTGTCATCACTCAAGCTGTGTGGATCGCCGGGCGTGTGCAGGTAGCGCCTCGTCGGCTCAATTCGGCCGTTGGCCGGCCATGCGGCGTCGCTCTCGTCGAAGCGGCTAAGCCCGTCGGCCTCCGTGCCGACCCAGAAGGCACCCTTGCGGTCTTCGAGGAAAGCCGTGACCAGGTTGACACCGTCCTCGTCGGAGGCCGCGAGTGTGTACCGCCGGAGCGCGCTTCGCCGCCGGACGATCTTGAAGAGGCCATCGAAGGTTATCACCCAGCGCACCCCCTCGCCCGACTCGAACATCCCAACGACCATCGTAGAGCCAAGACTGCCGGGGGTGCCTTCGTAGTGGACGAGTCGGCCTGTGGCGGGGTCGTACCGGCTGAGGCCACCGTTCATGGCACCGATCCAGAGCCCGCCGAAGCG